>JAFUZY010000096.1 GCA_017476375.1 Eubacterium sp. | reverse complement strand
GGAAAACGATAGCAAAATCAATGAGTTCTGCGATAAGCTATGTATTAATGAGGAAAAATAAAATGTTAACAACAAAGCGATTAATTTTGCGCCGCTGGGAAGAAAGCGACGCAGAGAGCTTATATGAATATGCAAAGGACCCCGATGTGGGTCCGATTGCAGGCTGGCAGCCGCATAAGAGTGCAAAAGAAAGCCGCAATATTATCAAAACTGTACTCAGCGGTCCCGAAGCATATGCTGTATGTTTAAAAGAGGACAACAAGGTCATCGGTGCGATTGAGCTTATGCTCGGCGGTTCTTCCGTCAATTCCGTAAAAAGCGATGATGAGTGCGAGCTTGGGTTCTGGCTCGGCAAACCGTTCTGGGGACAGGGCTTGATTCCCGAGGCGGCACGTGAAATGCTGCGCCATGCCTTTGAGGACTTAGGTATGAGCAAGGTCTGGTGCGGCTACTATGACGGTAACGAAAAATCAAAGCGCGTTCAGGAAAAGGTTGGTTTCAGGTATCAGTACACAAAGGAAGAGGTGTATGTGCCTGCATTTAACGAAAACAGAACGGAGCATATGTCCTGTTTGACAAAAGAGGAATGGAAAAATGAACTGTAAAATCATTGATAAAAGCAACTATTACCGCAAAGATGTCTACCGCCGTTTTACCGAGGACTGCAAATGCTCATCCTCCATTACGGCAAAGCTCGACGTAACGGACTTTGCGGCGTATTCAAAGAAAGCAAACACAAAGTTCTATATCAATTTTTTATACATTTTATCAAAGGCGCTCAATTCACGCGATGATTATAAAATGGATTATTGGTATAAAACGGATGAGCTTGTTTGTTACGATGTAATTAATCCAACGCACTATGTGTTCCGAAAGGAAACGGAAACCTGCACACCCGTTTACAGCGAATACAACGAAGATTATAAAACTTTCTATCAGAGTGTTCAGGCGGATATTGAAAAAGCGAAGGCTTCGGGTGAGCCTGCAATGTATGACGAAAGCCATCCAAACTGGTTCGACGCGTCATACATCCCGTGGATTTCTTATGATTCGCTGCATATGGAGCTGCCCGACGGCTATCTCTATTTTCCGCCCGTTGTTCACTGGGGAAAATACCGGGAAGAAAACGGCAGGCTGATGATGCCCGTAACGGTTCGTATGAATCACGCAATTGCGGACGGCTATCTGATTGCAAAGGTTTTTGAACTGTTGGAAAAGGAAATGAGACAGTTTATAGGTAAAGAGTAAAGGGAGTGAGATTATGAACAATAATGCAATGCTTGAAATAAAGCACTATTCAAAATCATACGGAAAAGGAAAGAAAGCTGCAGACGATGTTTGCATAACCGTTGACGGCGGTGATATTTATGGTTTCATCGGTCATAACGGCGCAGGTAAATCAACAACAATCCGCGCAGTTGTGGGCGTTCTTGATTTCACTGAGGGCGAAATATATATTGACGGTCATTCAGTTAAGAATGAGCCGATGGCTTGCAAAAAGGTTACTTCATATATTCCTGATAACCCCGATTTGTATGAAAACCTGACCGGTATTCAGTATTTGAATTTTGTTGCAGACGTTTTTGGAATTGGCACTGCAGAGAGAAACGAGAGAATAAAGAAATACGGCGATTTGTTTGAAATATCGGATTCGCTCGGCGACCTTATAAGCTCTTATTCCCACGGAATGAAACAGAAGGTGGCAATTATTTCAGCGCTTATTCATCAGCCGAAGCTGCTTGTGCTTGATGAACCTTTTGTCGGTCTTGACCCCAAAGCAAGCTTTGTTCTTAAAGAGATAATGCACGAAATGTGTAAAAACGGGTCTGCAGTGTTCTTTTCAACCCACGTTCTTGATGTTGCCGAGAAGCTTTGCAATAAAATTGCGATTATAAAGCACGGCAGGATTATTGCAAGCGGAAGTATGGAAGAACTGACAAAAGGTCATTCTTTGGAGGAAACCTTCCTGGAGGCAGACGATGAAAAATAATATTTTGCTTTTGAAAACCTTGCTCTTGTCAACAAGTCAGCGAAATATATATAAGCATACTGACGATGCAAAAAAACGCAAAAAGATTGTTTCGGGCTATATCGGAGCGGCAATAGTTTATATAATGATAATGTTTTATTGCGTTTCTATGTGCGTTGGCTACGGGCAAAACGGCTTGATTGACTCTGCGCCTGTTCTGTGTGCGCTGAGCGTAAGTATACTGAGCTTTGTTTTTACATTGCTGAGAACAAACGGTTATCTGTTTAATTTCAGAGAATACGATATGCTGATGTCGCTTCCGTTTGAAACAAAAACAGTTGCGCTGTGTAAGTTTTTGTATATGTATATAAAGAGCTTGCCGTGGTATCTGAGTATATCCTTTGCAATGCTTATCGGATACGGCGTTTTTGCGCGTCCGGGCTTTCTTGCATATCCGATATGGATAGTTTTATCCTTCGTTCTTCCGATAATTCCAATGCTTATTTCAGCGTTTTCGGCTTTCTGATTGCAAGGTTAAGCGCCGGCTTCAGAAAAACAAATATGGTGCAAACGGTTCTGACGATTATATTCGTTTTGTTTTGCTTTTCGCTGAGATTTATTATCGAAGGAATGTTCAGGGACGGAAGGGTTGAGCAAACGCTTGAGTCCGCAGTTAAAACAACGAACAACGCCTCAAGAATCTATCTGCCTGCAGGTTGGTTTGCAAATGCAGTAACAAAGCTTTCTGTAATTGATATATTAATTTTTATCGGAGTAAGCGTAGCTTTGTTTGCGGTTGTTTTTCTGATAGTCGGAAAATCATATCGTAATATCAATTCTGCGCTGAAATCACATGCTGCAGCAAAAGGCTATAAGACGTCCGTCGGGAAAGAAAAGAGCATCGTTAACGCCATTGCATTTAAGGAATTTAAAAGAATGACGGGCTCAACAACCTATATGGTAAACGCCGCATTGGGAGAAATTCTTACTTTTGTCTTTGGTATTGCAACGCTTTTTGTCGGATTTGATAGAATTGTTGTAACCGTTACAAATAACGCGCCTTTTGACTCGGCAATACTGCAACCTGCCATTCCGTTCATTGTTTACTTTTTTATCGGTATGGTGGCAACAACAGCTTGCTCGCCGTCACTTGAGGGCAAAAACTACTGGATATTGCAGAGCCTGCCGATTGAAAAGAAAAAGGTATATCAGGGCAAAATGCTCTTTAATATGTATTTAACAGTTCCGTTTATGCTCTTTGCAACGCTCTGTCTTTGCATCTCAGCGAAGGTGCCGATAGTAAACACTGTGTTGTATCTGATACTCGGCACGGCGCTTTGCGCATTTTCAACGGCATGGGGCTGCGTTTGCGGAGTTCGCCATATGCGCCTCGACTGGGAAAACGAGGTCGAGGTCATCAAACAGGGCTCGGCGGTTGTAGTATATATGTTGCCTAATATGTTTGTGACAATGGGACTTTGTGTGCTGACGGTATTTCTCGGAACTAAAATTGACCATAAAATAATTGCACTTGCGTTTATTCTGATTGCAACAGCGCTTGCAGCACTCAGTTATCGCCGCGTTATGAAGCTTTCAAAATAATAAGGGGATGTCAATATGAAAACATTAAATACAATTCAAACTTTATCAAAGATTGCAAAAGTGTTCAGCAATATAATTTTTATCTTTTCAATAGTTTGCCTTTGCCTGAGCATTGTTGGCATACTCAGCCTTGCTTTTTCATTTGAATCATTCAAACTCGGCGGAGTAACAATAAACAGCCTTTTAACGGACAAGGGCAATATGGCAAAGGGAACAATCTATGCCGATTTAGCTCAGAGTATAGTTTATTGTATCGGAGCGTTGGTTCTTTCAAAATTTGCAGAGAAATATTTTGTAAAAGAGCTTAAAGACGGAACGCCGTTCACTTTTGACGGAGCAAAAGATTTGCTGCGCCTCGGTATTCTTTTCATTTGCATTCCTATTGGAGCTCAAATAATTGCTTCAATTGCTGATTCAATAATTGTTAAAGCGTTTGCCGATGCGAAACCTTCTGAGTTTGATGCGTTTGGCTCCGTTGCAATCGGAGTTGCGTTTATAATTATCAGCCTTATTTGCAAATACGGAGCGGAACAATTTGCAGTTCATAACAAAGCGGAACATATCGAGAAGGAATAGATACAGTGGTCAGGCGCTACGCAAATTAAGAATTAAGATTTAAGAATTAAGAATTTCGGGTCGCTGCGCTCCGATTATAAAAGTTGTGCGTTTCGCGTTTCGCGTTGCAAGTTGTCGGGCGACACATTCGCGCTTGATTATATTTGGGCGTTCCCTCAACAGCACACGGGGACATTCCTCGTCCTTTCCGAACCCTCTTTGTTAGATTTGCGTAGAGGTGTGTCCCCGTGGCGAACGAATAGACGCACCCTTTTTACTGCACTAACGGCAGGCGAAAGCGGTCGCTCCCTTTTTCCATTAGTTGGGTCAGCGCAACCGTCAAATCAATGGAAGCAGGCGGCGGCAAATATTTGAACTTTATCAAAATTGTTTTAAGAAAAAATTAACCTCCGCACTTTACAGCGGAGGTTTTTGGCTTATATATGTGTTTTTTTAGGACTATTTCTGCTTTTTAAATTCCTTCTGACCTCTGGTGCTTCCGCCGTCGCAAAGAACGTCAACACCTGCAAGATAACCGTTTCTCTCGTCTGCAAGGGTTGCGATTGCAAAGCCGAGTTCTTCGGGTTTGCCCATACGCTCTTCTGCGGCAAATTTGATAAGGTAGCCGCCGTTTTCCTTTTCGGCGTTGCCCATATCTGTTGCAATCAGTCCGGGGCTGAGAGAAGCGACCCTGATTCCCTTTTTGCCGTATTCAAACGCACATTTTGCAGCATACCAGCAAACGAAGTTTTTTGATATTGCATAGGCAAAGCCAGCCTTCTGATAATCAGTTTTTGCCATGCTTGCTCGCTTTAAAATCTTTTCAATAAATTTTTCTTCATCCGTTTCTGCAAGCGGATATGCTTTTTTCGGAACAATGAAATTCGGAAGGGAATATGCTGAGTTTGATGAAATGTCAACGATAACGCTGCCTGCCTTCATCAGCTTACTGAATTCTTGGTTAACATAAACTGTTCCGAGTGCGTTGATTCTAAGAAGCTTTTCGCCGTTTGTTTGCGCAGGGCTCATTCCTGCTGAGTTGATAACATTTGTTATTTCCCCGAGTGACGCAGCGTATTCGGCAAGCTCGCGAACGCTGCTTCTGTCGGATGTATCAACTGCGTGTGCATACGCTTCAAAGCCAAGCTCCTTAAGCTCTTCAAGTGCTTTTTCAAGCTTTGCAACAGTTCTGCCTGCAATAACAATTATTCTGTTTTTTGGCATAAATTTGGCAGCTTCAAGTCCCATACCGCTTCCGCCGCCTGTTATAACACAAACCTTTTTCATTTCTTTTCCTCCTTGGTTTTTATCATAATTATTTTAATACAATTTTTGCCTGTTTACAAGTGTTTTAAACTCTGCCTATATTGACAATATAATTATAATATGATAATATGTTGTTGGTTAGCAAATGCTAACTTATTTTTTAAATACATCAGTTAGCTGTGTCTAACTTATTTTTGCGGAGGTGTCATAATGAGTTTAATGGGCAAAGTTTTTGGGAATACAAGAAAGCCCGAGGGTTTTCTCGGCAAAATGATGGTAAACGGTATGAACGGCAACAGCCACGCTGCGCTTGCGGAGTGGGGCTTTGGGTTTATAGCTGTTAATCAAAACGATACGGCGCTTGATTGCGGCTGCGGCGGCGGTGCGAATGTTAAACGCCTTCTTTCAAGGTGCGATAAAGCGTACGGAATTGATTATTCAGAGGTGAGCGTTGCCAAATCAAAAGAGGTTAACGCCGAGGCAATCAGAAATAACCGCTGTGAAATCCATAAATGCAATGTTTGTTCTCTTCCTTTTGAAAGCGCAAGCTTTAATGTTGTAACAGCCTTTGAAACAGTTTATTTCTGGCAGGATATTGAAAAAGCGTTTGAGGAAATATACAGAGTGCTAAGAAACGGAGGCATCTTTGCCATAACAAACGAATCAACAGGAACGGACAAAACCTCGGTTAAGTTCTCTGAAATTATCGACGGAATGAATCTTTACACAGGCGAAGATTTGAAAGCTTTGCTTGAGAATGTTGGGTTCAATGATATAGAAATTCACAAACACGAAAGCAAGCCGTGGTTGAATGTAACAGCGAGGAAAGCGTGACGATGGAAAAGTACAGAATTGAAAAGAACACCGTTCAGGAAACGCTCATTATCCCACTTTACGGGCGTAAGGTCTGCTCGGAGCATTATCCCGAAATGCTTAATGATGAAGAAGCAAAAAGAATCATCGAACGCATTGAATATGATTTTGATGAAAAAGGAAAGCTGATGGAAAAGCAACCGGGGCTTTTTGGCGCATTGGAGGTTGCTCAAAGGCAATATGACATTTCCTGCGAGGTTGAGGATTATCTTAAATCTCATCCCGAGGCGTGCGTTATTAATATGGGTTGCGGACTTGATACCACCTTCACAAGAATTGATAACGGTAAATGCAAAGGCTATAATCTTGATTTCCCCGATATTATTGAAATAAGAAATGAGCTTTTGCCCGCCGGTGAAAGAGAACAAAATATCGCCTGCGACCTCAATGATTTTTCTTGGTTTGATAAAATTGATTTTGATGAAAACAAGGGCGCCGTTTTCTTTGCGGCAGGAGTTTTTTACTATTTCAAAACAGAGCAGGTAAAGGCACTGTTCAGCGCAATGGCAAAGCACTTCAAGGGTGGCAAAATTGTTTTTGATGCGTGCAACAAAATGGGTGCAAAAATGATGACGAAAACCTGGCTGAAGGAAGCAGGTATAGCCGATGTTGGTGCATATTTCAGCATCAATAATACTGACGAAATCAAGCCGTGGAGCAATGACTTCAAATCGGTTACCTCAAAGCCCTATATGAACGGCTACAGAAAAATTGACAGGCGCTTCGGAACATTCAATCGCATAATGTCAGCCTTTGGCGATAAATGTGTGAAAATGCAGATTGTGAGGATTGACTTCAACGAATAAATCCGATTACAATACCTGCATACCGAATTGGATGTTCGTCCCGTTCGGCGCACACAAAAAGAGGCATCTGATGACTCTCGTTTTTCACATATAGTCTCGCCACGGCGTTATTGAAGGCGTTAGGGTCGTCAAGAAACTATCAAAAGCTCCACTGGAGCTTTCTCCCAATCGCAGCGCTTGTGGCACTGCTCTTGGAGTTTCTTGTTCGAGTCCCTTCCGGCGAAAAAATGCAGGATACCCTTATGGGTATTAGTCTCGCCGAGGCG
>JAFUZY010000095.1 GCA_017476375.1 Eubacterium sp. | reverse complement strand
GATAAGAATAAATAAGGTGATAAGGATGAAAAAAGCACTATCTTTTTTTCTCAGCATTGTTATAATGTTCTCTTTTATTGCAGCTCTCGATTTCTCTGCACTTGCAGATGAAATTATCAGCGGAAGCTGCGGAGACGGAACAACCTTTGTTCTCGACAGCAGCGGAACCTTAACCGTCAGCGGAAGCGGTTATCGGATGAACGATTACTACGACGCAGACGACACACGCGCTCCGTGGTATGCAAATAAGGAGCAGATAAAAAAGGTTGTTATTGAGGACGGAGTTATAAATATCGGAGCAAGAGCATTTAAAGACTGCGAAAACCTTGCAGAGATTTCCTTCGGAACGATAGACACCATCGGAGACCACGCTTTTCAAAACTGCTCTTCACTTAAAACCGCACTTCTTCCCTCAACATGCTCATGGATTTGGGGCTATGCGTTTGAAAACTGCACCTCGCTTCAAAGAGCATATGTAAACTATGTCAGCTCAACAGAGGCAATGCTTCCCGAAGGAATGTTCAAGGGCTGCACCTCGCTTGCAGTTTTAGGTCTTGGAACCGGCATTCACTGGCTCGGAACCGATAGCCTTGCAGGATGCGATAATTTCAAAACTATTATTTCGGATAACGGAAACATAAGGGCATTGCAGGAATACAATACACTCGGATGGAGCGAGAGAAGCGGAGAATGCTCGGATAACACATATAGCTCACAAAAACTCACCTGGAACTATGATTTAGACAGCGGCACTCTCTGGTTTACGGGTTCGGGTGATATGAAATATTACGATGAAGGCTCACGCCCCTGGGATCAGTTTTACGGAGCAATCAATAAGATTGATTTCTCAAATACAAACGGACTTTGCTCAACAACTTCCGATTCATTCCACGCTTTAACAAGTCTTGAATATGTTGATTTCAAAAACATTCGCGAAATCGGCTGGCGTTCCTTCGGCGACTGCTCAAATCTCAAATACATTGATTTTGACAGCACCCTGACATCAATATGGGACTGGGCGTTTGAAAGAAACTATTCCCTTGACCACATAACCTTCAAAGATGGCAGTGAACCCTTAAGGATTCGCAAAGGCGCCTTCAGCAATTGCAACAAAACAACCTACTGGCTCAATTTCCCTTCAAACCTTCGTTATGTTGAGGACTGGGCGTTTTTAGGAACGAAATTCAACTATATAACCTTTTCGTCAACCGAAAATATAGAAATCGGCGAAAACGCTTTCGGAACAAAGGACCGCGATTTTTACATAAGATTTTTCGGGCCTGCAGGAGTTAACAACGGCGTTTTTGACTGGGTTCAGAAAAATAAAGACGAATACCGCTACAACTGGTTTTATTACTGCAGCGGCGAACATATTTACGAACAGTCAACAGTTGCCCCGACCTGCACGAAAGACGGCTATAACCGCTACGGCTGCAAATACTGCATGGCAGACGAGCTGAAATCCGATTATGTTGCAAAAACGGGTCACAGCTATATTTGCACGGGAACGGATGAAGCAAATGTTTTATACCGCTGTTCAAAATGCGATGACGAGAGCCTTGAACTTTCCTCAGTTGAAATAGATGGAATTTTCCTCCCTGCAATCAGCAAAACTGCAGGCAGCAGCAAGTATCGGCAGTTAAACTATAATTCAAAGGTTGATATAAACGCAGACGGCGTTGTTAACGCAAAGGATTTTGCTCAAATTCAAAAGGCGTTTTCAAGTGCCGTAACCGATAATAAAGAAACAACGGTAACGCCATCCGAAACCTATCAGCAAATCGAAGGCTTCGGCGCTTCGGCTGCATGGTGGGCTCAGGAGGTTGGCTCTTGGGAGAATGCAGATAAAATCCTTAAAATGCTCTATTCAGAGGAAAACGGCATTGGTCTTGATATTTTCAGATACAATCTCGGCGCAGGCTCAGAGGACCAGAAAGACTATGCTCTCTATGTTTCAGGAGCAAGAACCCACTGCTTTATGCAGGAGGACGGAACATATAACTGGAACAACGACCCTTATGCTATTCACTGCCTCGATTTAGCTCAGCAGTTTAACCCGGATTTAAAGGTTACTCTCTTTGCAAACTCGCCGCCGTACTTTATGACTATTAGCGGCAAAACCTACGGTCCGCTCGATACTGAGAGCAGGTCAAACCTTGCAGAAGAAAATTACCAAGCATTTGCAGATTACATAGCAACCTGTGCTGAACACTTTATAGACAGCGGCTATAATGTTACCGAGGTTTCCCCGATTAATGAGCCCGAATGGGACTGGGCAGGCTGGTATAACGGCGACGGAAGCCAGTCAAGCAATCAGGAGGGTTGCCACTATCATTGGTGGGAAGCACGGAACTTCTATAACTATAATATGATACCAACCCTTAAAAACAATTCAAAGCTAAACGGAAAAGTGGAACTTGCCGTATGGGAATGCGCTCAACTAAATCATCAATGGCTCTGGAACGGATTTTTTGAAAATCTTTTCTCCTCAAGGGATTATGATTATCTCGACAGCAGAAACAGAAAGCAGGGCAAAGGCCCGGCGGATACAAACGGCAACATAAGAAGCTATGTTCCCTATCTTGATACTCATTCATATTGGGCAAGCGAAGACGACAGAAGAGCTGTTGCAAACCAGCTTGCAGGCGAATTCTACGGTCAGAAGGTTAAATGTTCGGAATACTGCCAGATGACTAATGATGCAAATTCAGGCGTTCTCGGTCATATTCAGAACGAGGGCAACACAAACGGAATGACCATCGACTACGGTCTTGCAATGGCGGATATTATATATCAGGATTTCACAATTTTGAACGCCTGCGAATGGGATTGGTGGACTGCCTGCGGAAAGGGCGTTTATCCCGACAGCCTTCTCTACATAAGCGACAAGAACCACGATGACATTCAGCCGTCAAAGCGTTTCTGGTGTATGGGCAATTTCTCTAAATTCATTGATGTCGGTGCAAGGAGAATAAAGATTGAAACCGGCTCGGATTTCGCAAGCAATCTCAAAACCAAAAGAACATATCACTGGACCTTCCACGATGATGATAACAATATCACAAATGAAGGCGTTGATAAAAATAATTATATTGAGCAGCTCGCCTTTCTCAATCCCGACGGAACAGTTGTAGTAATTTATATCAATAATTCCGATACCATTGAATACACGAAGATTCAGGGAACGGATAAAACAAAGTTCAATTCGTTTGTTACGAGCGACACAATGGATTTAAAACACTTCCAGAGCGGAAGCTCAAGCGAGGCTGTTTGCATTCCTGCACGCTCGCTCACAACAGTTGTTTTAAGCTAAAAACATTTTTTAGGAGGACAAATAAATGAAAATTGATTCACTTTGCGTTCAGGGCGCATACGAACCGAAAAACGGAGAGCCGAGAGTTATTCCGATTGTGCAAAGCACAACATATAAGTATGACTCTTCGGTTGAGATGGGAAATCTCTTTGATTTAAAGGAGTCAGGATATTTCTATTCCCGTCTTCAAAACCCAACCTGCGACTGGGCTGCAGCCAAGATT
>JAFUZY010000094.1 GCA_017476375.1 Eubacterium sp. | reverse complement strand
GAGGGCGCCGACCCCTACACTGTGAACTATAACACTCACTCAAAATTGTAGGGGACGGCGCCCTCGACGTCCCGTTATAATCAAGCGCGAATGTGTCGCCTGACAACTTGCAACGCGAAACGCGAAACGCGCAGCTTTTATAATCGCCGACCGCAGGTCCCGAAATTCGTAATTCGTCACTCGTAATTCTTAATTCTTTTATATTTCCGGTTTAAATGAGGGCATCATCTGAAGCTTGAATAGATTTTGCTTATGAAGGCGGTCTATTCTCTCTTTTGTCTGAGCGTTTTCAATTTCTCCGGTTCTTATATATCTGTCAAGAACAGCATAGGTGAAACCAAGGTTATCCTCATCCGTTTTTCCACAAAGTCCGTCTATCGGAACCTTGTCAACCAAAACATCGGGCAGACCCAAAACTCTGCCGATTTGCTTAACCTCGTCAACCGTTAAATGTGAGCAGGGGCTGAAATCGCCGACGGAGTCGCCGTATCTTGTTGAATAGCCAACCCAGTCCTCCGAAAGATTGCAGGTGTTTGCAACTCTTCCGTTATTGCTCTGAGCAACTGCATAAAGGGTTGCCATTCTTATTCTCGGAGGAATATTGGTAACGCTTTGAACAGATAATTCAAAGGGAACAGCTGCCTTTAATCCTTCTATAGAATCTTTAACATTAATAATATAGTGCTTAATGCCAAGGTGGTCAACAAGAAGCTGAGCCATATCAATATCAGCCTGCTCGCCGTTTGGCATCAAAACGCCGATAACCCTTTCTTTTCCGAGAGCCTCAACACACAGGGCGGCAACAACAGAGCTGTCCTTCCCGCCTGAAATGCCAACAACAGCGTTGCAGTCTTTTCCGTTTTTTTCAAAAAAATCTCTTATCCATTTAACACATTCGTCCTTAACCCTTTTTGCATCAAACATTTTATTTCCTCCAAAACATTTTCAATATTTAAACATTATATATTAACCGAATTTTGATTTCAATAATTAAAAAACATATTTCTATAAGTCAATATTCTATTCTAAAATAGTCTAAATACTTTTTGAATTTATCTTGTGCAGTAAGGCAAGTATCCATCAAGTAGCCTTTTTCATTTGACCATTCACGCAGACCTCTGTAATAAAAGATTTTGAGATCATCATCAATTATGAATGGGACTATATTGTTCTTCAGGCACTCCTTAAACAGAATAAGTCTGCCCACCCTTCCGTTTCCGTCCTGAAAAGGATGTATCCGCTCGAATTCAACATGAAATGCAATGATATCTTCAAGTGTCACATTTTTCTTTTTATTATAATTATCAAGCAACTGGGCTATTTTACTGTGTACTTCTTCCGGAGCAGCCGTTTCTCTGTCGCCCACTTCGTTCGGTAGTTTTTTATAATCGCCTACTGCAAACCAATCTTTTTTGCTATCTGCAGTTGATGCTTTCAATATAGAATGCAGCTCTTTTATCAGCTTTTCCGAAATAGGTGCAGTGGCTTTGTCAATCACTTTATCAATGCAGCGGAAGTGATTAACAGTCTCTATAACATCATCTACATTGACGGCTTTATCTTCTATGCCGATAGTATTCGTTTCATAGATATAGCGGGTTTGATCATGCGTCAGTTTACTGCCTTCCATATGATTAGAATTATAAGTAAGTTCAATTTGGATTCTGTGGTAGATACCGCCTTTAGTACCGGCTTTTTTCTGCTCTTTTAAGACGGATAATAACGGATTGTTCTTAGCGGACTTATTAGCACGAGCCGGTTTTTTTGCCGTTTCAGGTATCAGCCACGAACTGTTCTCCTGAATGGCACCTTCAACTCGTCCGCTTGCGCAATAGTTTCTGACGCTTCTATCTGAAACGCCCCATTTTTGAGCGGCTTCATAAACATTCATATATTTCACAATTATCACCTGGATATATTATAACACCTCATCGGCAAAAAATCAAATATTTTTGAATTTGTCATTAGTTTTTTGCCGCAAAACAGTAAAAAGCTGCAATAAATGGTAAATATTTTTAAATCTGCGGCAAAAACTGATTTTCCATAAAATCTCAATTTTGATTTTACATACATTCCCTTTTTATGTGCAAAATATAACAGTAACAATTTTGAATTAAAGGGAGAATGAAAATGAAAGCAACAGGAATTGTTAGAAGAATTGACGACCTCGGAAGGATTGTTATCCCAAAGGAAATCCGCAGAAGCTTCCGCATAAAAGAGGGCGACCCGCTGGAAATTTACACAGACGCTGAGGGAGAGGTTATTTTTAAAAAGTATTCCCCGATAGGCGAACTTTCAAACTTTGCAGGGCAATACGCTGAGGTTCTTCATAAAAACGCAGGGCTTCCGATTGTTATAACCGATAACGACCATGTTATTGCCGCTTCGGGAATAAGCAAACGCGAGGTTTTGGAGAGAAGAGTTACAAAAAATCTTGAAGAGCTTATGGAAAACCGCCAGATTCACATTAAGACCGACAAGGTACCATCAATGAACGCAATTGAAGGATATAACAGACAGGCTGAGGTTGTTTACCCGATTATATACGGCGGCGATGTTAGCGGAGCTATTGCTGTTTTTGAAGATGATAAGGGAGAGCTTCCAAGTGAGGCGGATATAAAACTTGTTCAGGTTGCAGCTGCTTTTCTTGGAAAACAGATGGAATAACTTTGTGCAACTTCAACAAAAAGTTTTATCAATAATTGTTTATTATGACATATGAATAGAAATTGCAACAAAACCCTTGCATTTTGAAATTTGGGGTATATAATGTAGGCAAGTTGAGGGACAACGGCTGATAATTAACTGAGCCACCCTCGTTTACATATAACAACTACGGCTGGTAATTCAGCCTTTAATATATAGCTTTTTAGATTTTTTACATAAATTTTACTCCACCAAATGCAAGGGGCACTCTCAAACGAGTGCCCTTTGTATTTTATTATTATTTACATTTTTTTGTCGAGATGACGTTTGATAATAGTATAATAAAGAATTGTTCCGAGAACAAGCATAACTCCAAGCTCTCCGAGGGCAACTAATCCGCCCTGAAGCAAAAAGCTTGAAAAATGGAACTTGCCCTCAACAAAAAAGCATTCAATTTCCCATCCTACAATAACTCCGTTCCATATTGCAGGCATAAGCATTGAAGCAATCGGATAACCTTTAAGTTTAACATTTCTTAAAAGCCGGATGCAGCTTGTTGCGCCGAGAGTTGCAAGAGACCCGAAAATCATATCAAGCGGAAGTCCCTGCCCTATTGATGCAAGATTCGAGATAACGCATCCGATTGTCAGACCCGGAATTGCATAGGGTGTAAAAAGTGCAAGAACGTTCAACGCCTCTGATACTCTGAACTGAACCGCTGCGGTTGTTGAGGTTGGCGCAATCAGAGTCTGCGCATAGGTCAGCGCTGCATACATTGCCGCAATAATTGCAATCAGGGCAATTCTCTTTGTTTTAATCTTTTCCATTTTCAATTTTCTCCTTAGTTTTGTTTTTAGAAGCCGTACGGACTAAGTACGCCTGGTCAGGATTTTGCGAACTGACAAAGGGTATTATATCACAGAAAAAAGAAAATGCAACAGGATTGATAATATTTTAAAATGTGATATAATTGATATTGTAAACCCGAACTGTGCTGTTGATGGAACGACCAAATATAATCGGAGCGAAGCGACCCTCAATTTTGCACTTTGCATTTTGCATTATGCATTTATATGATCGGGTGCGGGTGTCCCGCCCGAAATTCTTAATTCTTAAATCTTAATTCTTAATTCGCGCAGCGCCTGTCCCCGTGTGTCGTGGAGGGTACTAAAATAATAGGAGATTATAACTATGAAATGTAAAAACTGCGGAGCAAGGCTTAACGACGGCGCAAAAGTTTGCCCAAACTGCGGAGCCTTTATTGATGATAAAGACGGATATGTTCTTTTGACAAGCGATGATATGATGACGGATATTTATGCCGATGATTATCAGGAGCCGAGTAAAAAGAACAAAAAGAGCAGGGGCGTCATATGGCTTTTAAGCGCTGTTTTAACGCTTGCTGTTATTGGATTAGGCGCATACTATTATTTCACGAATATTTATGACCCAACTCCCGATATGCCCAAACTGACCTTTGAAGCTTCGGCGGGAATAATAAACGATGATGAAGAAGTTGTTTATGTTCTTTTAAAAGAAGATTCAAAGATTGAATATATTCACGGCGTTTCAATATATCCAACCGACGCTACCCAAACCGGCAGGGGGTTAAACGGTTTATCGCCTATATCAAGCGACTATGAATACACAAAGAGCATTGATTCAACCTTCAGAGCGATTTTCTTTGACGCGGACAAGCTCGGCGTTCAAAAAGGTAAAAACTCATATACCTTTGAGATGAAATTCAGCTTTTATGATTCAGACGAGGTTTTCACCTATCTTTATCCCGTTACCTTTAATTATCCGATAACTGCCGAGGCGGCTGACTTGATATTTGACCACACTCAGGAGGAAACAACCGCTCCCGAGGAAACAACTGCGCCCGAGGAAACAACGAAGCCCGAGGAGTCAACAACAAAGCAAACAACAGCCGTTTCGGGCGACGCTTCGTTTATCTATGATTTTTATTGGTATACCGAGCCTGTTTTAAACGGCGATGAATATCATATTTCAGCAATAAAGTTCAATAAAGATAACACATATGTTTCAACCACATATTTCAAAGACGGCAGCGCTGCATGGCAGCTTTCAACCTACAACGGCAAATATAAAATTGAAAACGGCTTCGTCATTGTTAACAACGGCGAAGCAACGGAAAGCACATATTATAAAATTGATTACTCCGGCAAAGAGCTTTTTGAAGAGGAAAACGGAAAGAAGGTTGCATCCTTAACATCAAGGAAATACAACAGCATTAAAAATGCCGAGGATTTCTTCGGCATCTGACAACTACCGCCAGCAGTGCGTTGCGCAGCGCGAATGAGGAATGAGGAATTTCGGGTCGCTGCGCTCCGATTATATTTGGGCGTTCCCTCAACAGCACACGGGGACGTTCCTCTCCAAGCACCGTTCTTCCTTGAATTGCGTTCGGAGGTGCGTCCCCATGGCGAACGAATAGACGCTCTCGCTTTACTTCACCATCAGCGAACGAAAGCGGTCGCTCCCTCCACCCATCAGCTCGTTCAGCCCAACAATCAAATCAAGGGGACAAAGCG
>JAFUZY010000093.1 GCA_017476375.1 Eubacterium sp. | reverse complement strand
ATATCCTTGTTATTTTGCACTCTTTTTCAACAATTAGGTGGAAAATCTGTACAAATATTTCTACAATTCTATTTATTTGATAAATATTTTTCCCTAATAACAATTTTGGCTGCCTCACTTCCGTGAGACAGCCCCTTTTTTCATTATTTCTTTTTCTTATGATTCTTATTGTACTCTGCAACAAGCATATCGCTGATTTCTTGGCTTGGCTTGATTTCCACAAAGCGTGTCGGATAGTTGTAACGCCAGTTGTCGTATTGGATTTCGTCAATCTTGCCGTCCTTCAACTTTTCCTTCATTTCGTTCCACTCATTAAGACGGGAGAAAAGATTGGTAAAGCATTCCGGTCTGCTTTCATCTGCAACAAGGCAGAGCTTGCCGTTTATTCTGTCAATCGTTAAACCGTAAATATCCTCAATCGCAAAAAGGGTATGCATTAAGCGGTTGTATGTATCAAGATTGGGGTTGTCAAGCGCGTCGGTGGACACGCCCAAAATCTTGGCGATTTCCTCAAGGACATCTTCTCTCGGTTCTCTTCTTCCGTTTTCATATTGCGCAATACGAGAATCGGCGTTCTTCTCACCAAAGCCGAGCACCGTACCAACATATTTTTGCGTCATATTACGCTTTTTTCTGATAAATCGTATTCTTTCGCTAATAGCCATTTTTGTTCACCTCGTCATTACTGTATCATATTTGTTACGGTATGTCAATAAGTTTATCAAAAATGTTAAGAAAACGCTTGACAAAGAAAATAATGTATGCTAATATAAAAACCGTAACAGATATGTTACGGTTATAAGTAAAACAAAACCAAATTTGTTAAAACTTTAAGGAGGTGTTGCGATGGACAATAGCACTATCTTCATGAGAGTGGATGAGGTTGCTGCTGTGCTGGGCGTTTCAGAGTCATATGCGTATAAGATAATGAAACAGTTAAACAACGAGCTTGCCGAAAAAGGAAAGATTGTTGTAGCGGGCAGAGTAAACCGAAAATACTTTTATGAAAGACTTGACTACGAAGGAGGTGAATAAAAAATATGTCTGTGTATAAAGACGCAAAAACAAATACTTGGCGAGCCGTGTTCCGATATACTGACTGGACCGGCGAACGGAAGCAAACGCAGAAGCGGGGGTTTGTTACGCAGCGTGAGGCAAAGGCTTGGGAACGGGAACAGTTAATCAAGCTGCAGGGCGCTTGTAATATGACCTTAAATTCCTTTGTTGATTTGTATTTTGAGGGTTTGACCGGAAGGCTGAAACTCAACACCATCAACAGCAAAAAGCATATCATCAAAACAAAGATACGGCCGTATTTCGGCGAGAAGAAAATCAACGAAATAAAAGCGACTGATATTATCGCTTGGCAGAATGAGTTGATGAACATGAAGAATGAGAACGGCAAGCCGTTTTCTCAAACCTATCTGAAAACAATCCATAATCAAATCAGCGCGATTCTGAATTACGCTGTGAAGTATTACGGACTGAAAGAGAACCCGGCAAGGAAAGCCGGAGCGATGGGTAAAAAGGAGAGCGACAGAGAAATGCAAATCTGGACGAAGGAACAGTACAAAAAGTTTGCGGAGGTAATGATGGAATCGCCTATGCACTACTATGCATTTGAAATGCTCTACTGGTGTGGAATCCGTGAAGGCGAGCTGCTGGCGCTGACTCCTGCCGACTTTGATTTCAAACGGCAGACGGTAAGAATCAACAAAAGCTATCAGCGGATTGACGGCAAGGACGTGATTACCGAGCCGAAAACACAGAAGAGTATTAGAACGATGCGGCTGCCAAAGTTTCTCTGCGATGAGATGACGGACTACCTTGAAATGCTCTACGGAGTGGAGAGCGACGACAGAATGTTTCCTCTCTCAAAGAGTGCTCTTTACCGAGCAATGAGAGAAGGAAGCAAGAAGGCGGGCGTTCCGAAAATCAGGATTCATGATTTAAGACACTCCCATGTTTCGCTGCTCATTAATATGGGCTTCTCTGCAGTAGAGATTGCCGATAGGTTAGGACACGAAAGCATAGAAATAACTTACCACTATGCTCACATGTTTCCGTCAAGGCAGGACGAGATGGCGGACAAGCTTGAATTGGAAAGGAGCGCTTAGTATGTCCGAAAAGAATTATGACCGTAAAGGAAGATGGCGAAGCAAAACGGTAGCGTTTCGTATGTCGCCGGAGGAGAATAAAGAGCTGGATGTCCGAGTAAAACTTTCGGGCTTAACCAAGCAGGAATATCTCATCAATCGTGCTCTTGAAAAGGAGATAATTGTTCGGGGTAATCCGAGAGTATATATCGCCCTGAAGCGACAACTTGAAAAAGTGCTGCAAGAGTTGAAAACATTGCAGGGCGAAACTCCATCCGAAGAATTGCTTGACACTATCTGCTTAATTAACCAAACCCTTTACGGAATGAAAGGCGAAAATAAAAATGACTGTCCTTGATGTATCTGTTGGCGCAGATACGGACAGCCATGCTATGTATAGCAATCATAGTATAAACAATCTTTTCGCCGATGTCAAATCAATAATACGGTTGTCTTTGTAAGTTCGAGTTGTCTTTGCCTCGCCAGAGCGCAATGCACTTTTGATGCGTAGGTGTCAAAAGTGCCATTGCGTTACTCTTGGCAAGAGTAACAGAACCCAGAAATCTCGAATTTTACGAAGACAAATTAAAACTATGAAAGACAGGTGAAAAATATGTATTTATCAAGCATCAGCATTGAACTCGGCAAGGGCGTTTTGGATCATAATAATCGAAAATTCATTGCCGAAAATGTTGACAGAGAACGAACAAAAAACAATGTGGAATACAAAAATATTCCCCTCGAAGATGCCTATCATATACTCTTTGATGGAGCATTAGAGAGGTACAATAATAAGCAAAAAAGAGCTGATAGGAAGATTAATAATTACCTTGAACACATTCAAAAAAGCAAACAGGAAAAGTCCTTTTACGAGATAATCGTGCAGGTCGGTAACCGTGATGATATGGGTATAGGTACCTCAAACGAAAGACTCGCAAAGCGGATTTTGGAGGACTATTTACGACGATTTGAGGAACGAAATCCGAACCTGTTCGTCTTCAATGAAGTGCTCCATATGGACGAAGCTACTCCCCATTTGCACATTGATTTTATCCCGTATACTACCCGAAGCACCCGTGGTTTGGACACCCGTGTATCAATGAAAAAGGCGCTGGAGGAGCAAGGCTTTGTCGGCTCCGGCAGGAGTGATACGGAGACAATGGCATGGCTGCAATCCGAAAAAGAAGCACTTAGTTATGCTATGCAATGGCAGGGCGTAGAATGGGGGAATCAGGGCAATGACCGTCAGCATCTATCCGTGTTGGAATTCAAAAAGGAACAGCGCAGCAAGGAATTAGCCGAGCTCGAAGGCAAGGTTGAGGAACTAAAAGAGACTGCTGACAACCTTGAAAAAACGATTGAAACAGTAAACGTATTGTCAACTGATGAGGAGTTCGAGACGGAATACACACTCCCTGAACCGCAAAAGCTGGAGTCGGCAAAGAGTTACAAAAATCGTATTGAGGGACTGTTTGAAAAGCTGAAAGCATTTGTGAAAAGGCATTTGTTGAGCTTTTAAAAACACGAAGCGAGAACCAAAGGTTAATAACAAAGGTTAACAATCTGCAGATTGATAATGCCGAACTGAGGGAATCAAATCAGCGTTATCAGTTGAAAAACGACGACCTTAAAAAGCAATTAAGAGATTACAAAACTGTTCGTAAGGTGCTCGGCAAGGAAGTTATTGATCGAGTGCTTGAACAAGCAAAAACAAAACCCAAACTTGAAAGGAGAAGAAACTATGAACAAGACTTTTTCAGATAAGAATAACGGTATTGATTACACTCTGGTTGGGGAGGTTTATCTCCCCAACCTCATCTCCACCGAAACGAATTATGAAATCGGAATGTGGGGACAAAGGCACCTTCGTTATATCAAACAGCACCGCAAGGCGTTTTACACATCGCTGCTTACCAGCTGCAAGCTCAACTCATATCTGCACGATGTTGATGTTAGAGCAGCCGAGATGTATGACCGCCTTGTAAAGCAACTCAAAGAGCAGCAAGGTATCACCGAACAGCTCAAAGCAGACAATATGATGGCTTGGGTACGAGCAATGAACAACATCACAAATCAGGCGAGAGAAATCGTAAATGCTGAAGTAATATATGTATAATATAGAGCAATAATTGTATATGATAGTACAATTTTTAGGTATATAAGTACAACAAACTTGACAAAACGTCAAGATTATTGTACTATTTAATTGGAAGGGAGCATATTATGGAACAAAGTCATAATACAAATTATTCATATGATCAAATAGAAGCAGTTCTTTCAAAAATAAAGAATTGTATTAAAAAGAATAAATATCAAATATCCTTAAATCCTAGACGAGAAGACAATCTTGAATTCATTTCTAGATATAATCTTAGAAAAGAAGATCAGAAAAGCATTCTTTTGGGAATTGAAACAGATGATTTTTGTTATTCTTTGCAAAACGAACATGAAGGTTTTGAACATGAAATCTTATATGTTTTTGCTCCAGAGGTTGATTTAATCTCAGCTTTTGGAGAAGATAAAACCGTAGTGGTATATGTAAAGTTTAATCTTATTGAAGAAAGTGATTATACAGTTGTTATCTCTTTTCATGAATTGCATTATCCTATAAGCTATTTGTTTAAATAGATGGTTTATTTGAAAAAGGAGTGATTTGAAATGAAAGAAACAATGGTTTTTTGTGAAAAGTGTAGAAAATTAGTAAATTATAACGTTAACGAAAAAGAAACAACTCGTAAATTAAAGGATACAAACGTAAAGTTTGTTGAAAAGATTGCTCATTGTAGTGAATGCGGCTGTGAAGTTTATGTTGATGAAATAAACAATATGAATTTAGATGAACTTTATAACCAATTTAGAATAGCAAATGATATTATTACACTTGATAAGATTAGACAAATCCCAGAAAAATATGATATAGGTAAAAGACCGCTTTCTATAGTTTTAGGATGGGGTGAGCAAACTTTTACTAGATATTATGATGGGTATATTCCTACCCAAAACTATTCAAAACTTTTAGAAAACATCTATAACGATCCATATTGTTTCCTAAAAATACTTGATAAAAATAAATGTCAGATATCAAATGTTGCTTATAATAAGAGCAGAAAAGCCACCGAAAGTCTGATGTATCAATACTGTGTATCCATTGATGTTGTATCTAATTATATTTTAAATCAGTGTAATGATATTACACCGTTGACATTACAAAAGGCACTCTATTATGCGCAGGGGTTCTATTTTGCTTTCTTCAATGGCTTTTTGCTTAAGGAAAACTGCGAAGCATGGGTCCATGGTCCGGTATATAGGGATGTTTATAAGAGGTATGCAGATTATAAATATGAATATATTGAAGAAATTGAACCAGTTGATTCTAGTATATTTACTCCAAAGCAAAAAATGATTCTCGATAATGTTATTAAAAGCTTTTGTTGTTATAGTGGAAAAGTTTTAGAGGGATTCACTCACAATGAAGCTCCTTGGTATAAAACCAGAGGAGACTTGCCTAATGATGTGGCTTCAAACAAAGTGATTGATAAATCATTAATATGTGAATATTTTACAAATGTTGTTGAAAAATACAAAATGCTAAATCCTAGCGACATTTCCAAATATGCAACTGATATGTTTATTAACAGATAGTTTTAAAGGCAGTTCAATTATGAACTGCCTTTAATAAATCTATCTGCGAAACAGAAAAGATACTGCCGAACAATTGAAAACAGCTGATATGATAGCTTGAGTTCAGGTTATGAACAACATTACCAATCAAGCGAGAGATATTGTCAATAACGAAGTGGTTTATACCGCATAACAAAACATCAGGGAGCGTAAAACTCCCTGCCAAAGCTATAATACAATATTATCTGGTAAAACTAAATTATTACTAAAATAAGCCAATTCTTGTGCTTTTCTAACGGTCTTTGCATAATAGTTTAATGTAATTTCTGTTCCACGGTAATCCTTATAGAGTTCCTTTATTAATTCGTTCACGTCATATGTTACCATCCACTTTCTATTACAATGCTTAATAGCATAGAATAAATCTTTATGGTCTTGTTCGGAGAATGAATTCTTATAGAGCTGACCGCCTTTTTCAACATATGGGGGATCAAAATTTATAAATACTTTATAATAATGATGTAGTATTTCCGGTTTAATAAACTCTTTTGCATCTAAATTATACAGATCTATTTTTGTTGAGTATTGAGCAATGGATCTAATTTTAGATACCAAATCATTTCTATTAAATCTTGCGTTTATTCCATAATCACCATTCTGAGTGCGTCCGCCAATCATTCCGCCTTTAATAATTCCTGATACATTAGTTCTGTTAAGGAAGAAAGTAGCTTTTGCAACATCAATATCACTATATTCGTTTTGATGTGTATATATCTGTCTTTGAATATCCCATTCTTCAAGTGTTACATCAACACTATTAATGAAATTGCACAACTCATCTGTTTCATTAAGCACACAATACCAAAACTTGTAAATTGCCGGATCGTAATCATTTAATACGATTCTCTTTACATCACCTTTTAACAATAGCTTTATGGCTAAACCAGAGCCACCTGCAAAAGGCTCAATATATGTTTCACCAATAAGATTATTCTCTTGTAGAATTGGTTTCACATAATTATATAGTTTTGATTTTCCTCCAGGATATCGAAGAGGAGAATAGTTAACAGGCATTAATTGATCCTCATTTCAGTAATAATGATGAATATACAAGAATTGGCGAAATTGCTGATTTGCACAATTCTTTGGCCTTGGTAGTATCAATCCTCTGGGAACTCTTATGAGCACCAAGATTTAAATAAGCGTTCAATTCAGTTGGATTTATTAAATCTACAACATTCTTTTCCGTATGGAATGAAGATAGTATTGTTGGGAAGGTTGTACACAATTGCTGTATTTTTTGTTGATCTAAATGATTTTTAAAATTGGTAATTCGTTGTTCAAGTTCGTTTGAGCTTGAAAAGCTAATAATCCCTTCTGAAGAAAGCTTATCAAAAGTGAGCTCAATAACAGCCCTTAATGCTACCACTATAATTGCTTTATAATCATCATAATCTAGCGAATTAATCTCTTTAACCAATTCATTAACTTCAGGAGTAATATTAATTATTGTTGTATCTCCGTTAAAAGATAACAAAGGGATATCGGTATCTAAAGTTTGAAGAGGCGATGATTTATCAACGACCTTAATTTCTTTAGTAACAGCATATGGTTCACCGGTAACATTTGTAAATGAATATTTAACCTCATATACACCAATGGGATTGTTTGCGTTAAACACATCTCCAATAATGTTAACTGAGTTAACAGGTTCAATGCTGATTTGATCCTTAACATCATTTCCGTAACCGTCTGTGGCCCGTAATATAATGTTCCGTAAATCAAGAGTGTTTCCAAACTTTATGCGTAAATCTGGAATAGTAAAATCTATTTTGGGAGAAAGAAGTTTTTTAACCTCAACTTTTTCAGAATATGTTTGACCTTTGAACTCAACTTGTACGGTCCATGTGCCTATTTCAGAAGAACTAACAGAATCGACTTCTTCATCATTTGGATTATAATATTTTATACTTAAGTCATCATTGTTGAAAGAGATTTCATTATGATTGTAATCGTAAACCTTTAAACCATGCATTGAGAAATCGTAGCATTGACCAGAAAATATTTCAACAGGACTAGAATCAAAGGTTACATTATCTTTATTCTCTTTCTGCTCATCCACCCAATTACAAAAAGCGGTTACAGGTGAATCATCAATGGATGTGTCGGTAATGTTAAAATGCCTTGAAAATGATTTGAACTTTTTAAATTGTTTATAATTTATGAGTGACTGTATTGCAAATTCGATTTGATTTTTATATTCTTCTGTAAAATCATTAATTTCAAAATGTTCTTTGATTTTTTTTGAACCAAATAAACGGTTTAAATCCGTATAAGGTATTTTAAAATGAGACTTTTTAGTATATCCCATAACAGAAGCTATTGCATAGGAAATAGGGTACTTTGCTGATTGTCCACGTTTTACTAAAGAACCATCTCTTTGGTAAGCTTCCCACGGAATTAAACCAACTCCGTCTTGTTCACCGTTATGAGTTTTGTCCATTAATTCCAGCGCTTCAGTTTCATCAGTTATATATACTTGCACTTTTTTTGAAAAAGACAAGTCATCATAGTTTTCAATGAGTTTTTTGATTTTCCTTTTTAAAGATTCGCTTTCTGCAATGTCTGGATTGTTTAAGAGCTTTAACGAACTTATTCTTCTGTTGCCATCATAAACTAAATACTTTTCATCTTTCTCAACAACAATTGGAAAAATATTGCCCATTAAACCTTTGGAAGCAACAATATCAGCAATAAGATTAAACATTTTTCCTTCGCCAACGATATCAATTAAAATATTGATGATAGCAGCCTCATCAACACCTGCAGATAATAAGTTTTCGTTAAAGTGTCTAGGGTTATCTGACCAAATTGAAAGTTCGCTGATTTCAAGGGTTTCATATCTTCTCATTTTATATACCTCTCTTCTCATCCGTTTCTAATTATATCAGATTATAGAAAATTTTCAATAATTTTCTATTTTATATATTAATAATATCTCTATAACAGTCAATACAAAACGCAAAAATGTACAAAAAAACGACAAAAAAAGACATAAATAATCAAAAAATAGGGGTTGACAAATAAAAATTGCTTGTTTTCATAATTGAAAAACCGCCTTGATGATTTGATTCATCAAGGCGGTTTTTACTCTATTTCCTGTTCAATGTCATTGAACAAATCGTCGTCAAAGAATTCCCGTATTGTTATTTCGAGTCCGTCGCAGATTTTTTGAAGGGATACAACGCCGGGGTTTTGGCTTTTTGTATTAAGCATACTGTAAATCGTTGACGGATTAACGCCGCTTAAATTGCCGAGTGCATTAACGGCAATACCTCTTTCTTTACAGAGATTTGTTATTCTTTGCGCAACAGCCTCTTTTATTTTCATTACTATCACCTGTATTAGTTTGATAGTAAAATTGTAAAACATTCTGCGATATATCGAGTGGGATATATCCCAAATTGCTGTTGACACTTCCGTCTTTATCTTGTAAAATAGATTTATACTTTTATGGAGGCGATATAATGAAAAGCAAGAAAAAAATAATTATTAAAATTACAGGAATTACGCTTGCTATTGTTTTGTTGTGCGTTGCTTCATTCGGCGGCTATTTGTTATATCGTTTTAATTGCGACAAATCATCTGACTACCGTTTTGTATCTAATGATTACAGCAACATTTATGAACAGCAAACACCGACCTATGATGTCGGGGAGGACGGCAAATTCACCGTGTTAAAGATTAACGATACGCATTTTTACAATGGTACTTGCGAAGATGATAAGCATACGCTTTCTTATCTTAAAAACGTTCTTGCCGCCGCTTCTTATGATTTCGTTATTGTAAACGGTGATTTAGTTGAGGGCTTCAATCTTAAATCGGATTACGATAAATACAAGGCGATTAATTTGTTCGCGAATATGCTTGAAGATTATAATGTTCCGTGGACCTTTGCACCGGGCAATAATGACGGCGAAATTGACGGCGACAACGACGCAATTATTACATTTATGATGGAGTACCCTCACTTCGTTTACGGCAACTCCGAGGGCGTTTACGGCGACATGCAGTTCTTCGTTGACCTCACATATAACGGCGAGCTAGCACATTCGCTTGCTATTCTTGATTCTGGTATGAGAAAGCCGAAGGCAATCGGCAAATATGAATATATTCAGGAAAGCCAGATTAATTGGCTACTTGACGGTATTAATGAGAGGAAAGTGCCGACAAGTGTTTTCTTCCATATGCCTGTGCCTTCCTTTGAATCAGCCTTTGACAACGGTGAAGCATACGAAGGCTTTACGATGTACAAAACATATCCATATACAGATATTCCGAAGAATGTGTTATTTGATGATATGACGAAAGATAATGAATATATCTCGCTCATTTCCTGTGCGCATCAGCACAGCAATAATATGTGTTCGTTTTATGAGGGAAGATGGTATCAATTAAGTTCGGTCAGCGGATACAGCGCCGGCAGAGATGATTTCATTATCCCTTCCGTTACGCTGACAAAGATAGATGTTACCGCTGATAACGCAAAGAATATGTATACCTTTGAACAAATAACAGCTTAACCTCATTTACATCGGCGGATACTTGTACCGCCGCTGAGAGGAGAAACATATGGAGTGATTCATAGCATTTTGCTTGTAAAATGCTTCAATCACGGAATATATTTTGACGAAAAGGAGGAAACCGATGAAAGACAATTTCAGATACATGCTTTCTAACTGGCTGAAATGGGACAAAAAGAGTTTGAAGTTCTTTTTCCTGTGGGTGCCGGCGTTAGTGTTGCAGCCGTTGGTTACGGCATACATACCGAAAGCGATGATTGACGCAATTAACAAGGGTGTTACTGTGCAAAACATGACGGTCATCGTTGCTCTTCTGAGCTTGCTTTTAACGCTGACAATCTGGCTTGACCCGTTTATGAAGGAACTTGTCCGTGGCGGTGCAAGAATTGTTAGAATGCGCTATGCTGTGATGGCGTTTCGCAAAACGCTTTCCACCGATTATGTGAACATTGAAAGCCTTGAGGGCAGAGAAAAGCAGAAACGGGCAGAAGCGTTTTATAACGCAAGGTTTTCCTCCGGTGCAGCGTTTGTTGAACAGTGCGCTCATTTTCTTGTTTGTGTGATTGGCGTCATTGTTTCATCTATACTTATTTACAAAATCAATATCTTTATGATTTTGTTAATCCTGCTCACCTGCGCCTGTGAGTTTTTTCTTTTGAAATTCCTGAAAACAAAGCAAGTCGAAACGACGAATAACTATTCAAAGCTGTCGGGTAAATTCGAGTATTTCTACAAGCTGTCAAAGAACGCAGAAGCGTCAAAGGATATTAAGCTGTACGGCTTTTCGGATTATCTTATAAAGACCGCAGCAGATTTTGTTTATCAAATTGAACGCATTAATGCGAAATACACCAAACAGAGCGCTGCAATCAGTGGCGTAAGAGCACTGCTTAATCTTGTTCGTGAGTTGGTTGCTTACGCATATTTGATATATTTAGTGCTTCAAAACCGTCTTTCCGTTTCCGATTTCATTTTTTACTTCGGTATCATTACAGGTTTTTCAAATTGGATAATGAACCTCGTTTTTAGTTATATGGAAATTTCCCGTTGTTGTACGGACTGCGAGCTGTACCGTGAATTTGTTGAGGAGGAAAATGAAAGCGAGGGTAAGCCGGATGTCGATTTCAACGAGGTTAATTCGATTGAATTTAGAGGCGTTTCTTTTACCTATCCGGCAAGCGATACCGAAACGATACGGAATATGTCCTTCAAGGTAAATAAGGGTGAGAATATCGCTATCGTAGGTGAAAACGGTGCGGGCAAAACAACAGCGATTAAGCTGCTTTGCGGACTGTACTATCCGAGCAGGGGCGATATTCTGATTAACGGCTCAAGCAGCAGAGAATTTTCTACCGACAGCTATTTCAATCTGTTCTCTGCCGTTTTTCAGGATTACTGCTTTATGCCGATGACGGTAGCGGAAAACATTACCGCTGAGCAGGAATATGATAAAGAACGCCTGTACTCCGCATTTGAGAAGGCAGGCATTACCGATAAAATCAATGCACTTCCCGAAAAAGAAAACACCTTAATGGTTAAAGAGGTATATAAAAATGCCGCAGATTTCTCGGGCGGTGAAAAGCAAAAACTATTACTTGCAAAGGCAATTTATAAAAACGCACCGGTACTGATTCTTGATGAACCGACTGCGGCGCTTGACCCGATAAGCGAAAATGAACTGTACCTCAAATACAATGAATTGACCGAGGACAAAATATCCTTCTTCATTTCTCACCGCCTTTCCTCAACCCGTTTCTGTGACAGGATTCTGTTTATTAAAGACGGTGCCATTGCGGAAAGCGGTACGCACGAGGAGTTGATGGCGTTAAAAGGCGCTTATTACAGAATGTACCAAACCCAGAGTATGTATTATAAGGAAATGGGGGTGGCTGTGAATGAGTAAAGCAAAGATGATTAAGAGAATGTATCGTGAGGTTCATTCACTTGACCGCCGCCTTCTTCCGACTACTGCTGTTCAGGCGGTGATTGACAGCATTAAGCCGTTTATCAATATTTACTTTTCGGCAAGGCTGATTACGTTGCTGACGCAAAAAGCGAACACAAAAGAAATAATCACAAATATAGCGTTAGTGCTCGGCATTAACATTGTTATCTTCTTTTTAGCGTCTTTCCTGAATAACTATAACGAAAACCACAGGATGATGCTGCTTGACCTTGAAAATAAAAAGGTTGAGGAGAAATTGTACAATGCGGATTATGCACTGCTGAATGACAGTGTATTTAAAGAACTTTTGCATCGTCACGAGGAAGCGGGCAAGAGTCGCTGGGCAAGGTTGCCGTACTTTATGTGGACAACGCTGCAATTTACAAGAGGCGTTTTGACCACGATTATTTCGTTTATTATCATTATTCCGCTTCTCAAAGTCGGTTTTGTCAGAACGGGCGATACCTTCTTTGAAAGACCGCTTTTTATCGTTACCATAGTTGCGGCGATTGCCGTTATGGCAGTGGTAATACTGATTGTTGCGTCAAAGATAAACAAGTCCTATCTTGAAGCAAACGAAAAGTACGCCGAGCTTGACCGTATTTTTTATTCCTTTATTGACATTTTAGGCGATTATAAAACGGGCAAGGAAATAAGGCTTTATAAAGAGCAGAACTTAATTGACGGTATTGCAACGCAAAAGATATTGACGGACGGCGAAATAACGCTTCGCAAGATTTCAATGAGAACGGCGAAATCAAGCTCGTTTATTGCCATTCTCGGTGCGCTAGTCGGCTTCGGCATGTACCTGTTCATCGGCGTTAAGGGCTTGTTCGGACTGTTCGGTATCGGCTCGCTTGTATTGTACTGTGGTTCGTTTATGCAGATTATCAGCGGTATTATGATGTTTGCTAATACGCTTGGTAAGCTGAAAGAAATTCTTCCGCTTGCAAGAGATTATTTCAAAATCTTAGAAGCTGAAAGCACAATGATTTACGGCAACCGTGAGCTTGATTTATCCAACGGTTTTGAGATTGAGTTCAACAATGTTTCGTTCAAATATCCGAAGAACGATAATTATGCACTGAAACATATTAACCTGAAAATCAGCAACGGCGAAAAGCTGGCAGTTGTCGGCAGAAACGGTAGCGGTAAAACAACCTTTATTAAGCTGCTTTGCAGATTGTATGATGTTGATGAGGGTGAAATTCTTATTAACGGTATCAACATAAAAGAATATACTCGGGATAGTCTGAACAATCTTTATTCTGTTGTTTTTCAGGATTACAAAATCTTATCATTGACCGTTGCAGATAATATTTCAGCAAGTGACGAGTGTGACAACGCCAAATTATATTCAGCACTTGAAAAAGCCAATATTAAGGCCAGAATTGAAGCAATGCCGCAAAAAGAAAAGACTTATCTCTATAAAGATTTAGACAAGTCCGGTGTTGAAATATCGGGCGGCGAAGCACAGAAGCTGGCGCTTGCAAGAGCATTATATAAGGATTCGCCGATTGTAATTCTTGACGAACCGACAGCTGCACTCGACCCGATTGCAGAAAATGAGATATACTCCCGTTTCAATTCCTTTGTGGAAAACAAAACGGCAATCTATATTTCGCATCGGCTTTCAAGTTGCGCCTTCTGCGACAGAATCGCTGTGTTTGATAATGCTGAACTTGTTGAAACAGGCACGCATAATGAGCTTATATCAGCAAACGGAAGATATGCAGAACTCTGGAACGCACAGGCAAGTTACTATTTAGAATAAGCATTTAGAACCCAATTTTTGAGGGTAGCAATGATATACCATTGCTACCCTCATTTTGACATCTTGAAACGTAGTATTCATGCGAGTTTTAGAGCCTTAAAATGCTGACATTACATATTGGAATTATAAATGCTTTTTATTATTGCGTTGATTCTATTTATCTGTTATAATAAAACTACAAATCAATTGACGATAATATACAGTTTTAACAAATTGGAAATTTTGATATAAATAAAATGTGATGAAAAGAAGGTAAAAGATGTACCCGATAAACAATATTGAGGGAATTGAAAAACAGGAAGCACAATTTGAAAACAAACATGTTGTTATTTTGTTATTCGTAAAGCCGTCGGATATTGGTGCAGATGAATACATAAACAAAATAAATTATCTTCATTATAGATCCAAAGAATATTGTTCTATCTATTTGGTGGGCTATTCTCAATGCTTTAATTCAGACGAATATAAAGATGTTCAGAAGGTCAGGGGTGTTGATAACGAGGAATGGGAATATAGTGATAAGTGTTTCTCGGAAGTATGCTACAAGCTTAAAGAACGTTTGAAACATTGGAATTATTCAGGAGAACCTGAAATGATAATTCTACAGAATAATACGTCTGTAAAAAGAGGAAGCAGTTTAGACTTTTCTAACTATAATTATATTGACGTTAATTATGGCATCAGAAAACAATACATTGATAGTTTTTCTAGATTTATGGAAAACTTAATTGATGCATGTCAAAAGGAAGTTACTTCATACAAGGCAATTCATTTAGCAAATCGAAGAAAGATGAAGCCTCGTAATGTTATAGAGTTTGCTTTAGAAGAATGTCCAAAGTTACCAATACCGATAAAAAAAGTATTAAAAGACTCTCTGTTTTATAAATCATGCCGAGACAAAGCCGCATGATTTGTAAAGAGAATGATATATTGGCAACAATATGGCAACAGAAAATTTTGCAGCCTATGTGGTTAGGATAATGCAAATAATCAGGATAACTGAAACAATATCACCCTTACAAAAATGTTAAGGTTTTAAGTTTCAGAGTAGAGTGGAGTGAGAAAACCGCCTTGTCCGGTTTTCGAGAGACGAGCTTTAAATCTTTGGCAATCAGTTAGTTGATGATGAAATATGCAAAATACTTTTGAAAAAATCTATGAGGTTGTTAAAAGGATACCCTATGGCAAGGTTGCAACCTACGGTCAGGTTGCCATGCTGGCAGGCAATCCTCACTGGAGCAGGGTGGTTGGCTATGCGCTTCATGTTAATCCCGACCCCGACAGTATTCCTTGCTTTCGTGTTGTTAACCGCTTCGGCGAGCCGTCGTCTGCATTTACTTTCGGAGGAAAAAACACTCAGATTCTTCTGCTTGAAGGCGAGGGCGTTGAATTTATTGATGGCAAAGTCAATCTTGAAAAACATCTTTGGAACGGCGAATAACTGAAATATTTGAAACAGCACCCGAAAAAATTTTGTTTTCGGGTGTTTTTTTAATTTTCGTTTAATTTTCGTAGTTTATTCTTTAGGCAAGCTGATAGGAAAAACAAACCCCTTTTCAGCTATAACATACTCTCCTTTCTTTGCAGCGAAGCAGAACCTATGCGGAATCTGTTTTGCTAAAGAAGATATCCTGCTCTTAAATCTTAACACCGGGGCAGGATATTTTCCTTTACGATGAAAAATAATTGTGGTATTATTTTATATATGAGGTGGAATTATGCGAATTCTTGTTGTTGAAGATGAATATAAGCTTGCCGACGTTATTGCAAGCAGACTAAAAAAAGAAAAATATGAGGTTGACGTTTCTCTTGACGGAGAAGACGGACTTTATAACGCAGAAAGCGGAATATATGATTTAATCATTCTTGATGTTATGCTGCCTAAAATGAACGGTTTTGAAATTCTCAGCGAAATCCGTGAAGAGGGAATAACCTCAAAGGTTATTATGCTGACAGCAAAATCAATGCTTGAGGATAAGCTAACCGGACTCAACGGCGGAGCAAACGACTATTTAACAAAGCCCTTCCATATGGATGAGCTTGTTGCGAGGGTTAATATACAGCTTCGCAAGGATAAGACAAGCGTTAGGAAGGATTATGTTGAATTCGGCGATTTGCAGCTTAATATCAGCTCTTCTTCTCTTTTTTGCACGGCAACGGGCGAGAGCATAAATGTTATCAACAAGGAATTTCAGCTTCTTGAATACTTTATAAATAATCACAATCAGATTCTCAGCAAGGAGCAGATTTATGACAAGGTTTGGGGATATGATAACGAGATTGAATCAAACAATCTTGAGGCATATCTTTCGTTTATAAGAAGAAAGCTAAAGGCTGTTGGCTCCTCGGTTAATATCAAGGCTGTTCGGGGTATGGGATACAGAATGGAGATAACGAATGGATAAGCTTAAGAGCAAGGTTTTTTGGGTTATATTTCTGATAATGACGGTTTTCACGGCAAGCGTTCTCGGCTTTTACAACGCTCAGACTTACGCTCGCGAAAGGAATGAAATTGTTCATAATTTCAATCAGGTTGAAAACTTTTCAAACGAAAGGAAAATGCCCTTCGGAAATGCACCGATGCAGATGCCCGAGGAAAAGGATTTTAAAAATATCAGGTATATGGATAACACGGTTTACACCGTTGTTTTAAATGATGATAATTCCGTTTCTGAAATAATCAATCACTCGAGCAAGGATATAACCGACGAAGAAATAGAAGAAATTGCAAAAAGCCTTCTTTCTGAAAACAGGGATAGCAGGATTGGAAATCTTTATTTTGCAGAGTTTTCGTATTCTGTTAATAACGGCACGATGGTTATTATTGATAACGAAAAAACCAACTCAACTCTTTTAAACACGCTTCTTATCTGCATTGGTATTTTTGCTCTTCTTGAGCTTCTTATATTCCTTGTTTCAAGAAAAATAACCAACTGGATTATTAAGCCTGTTGAAGAGAGTTTTGAAAAGCAAAAGCAGTTTATAGCCGACGCATCTCACGAACTAAAAACACCGCTTGCGGTCATTATGGCAAGCAGCGAAGCGCTTGAGAGCAATCCGAATGAATCAAAATGGCTTGAAAATATCAAAAGCGAAAGCGATAGAATGAATAAGCTCATAGCGGATTTGCTTGAACTTGCAAAATCGGAAGCGGTTGACGATAAAAGCGAGTTTGCTTTAGGTAATCTTTCAAAAACAATTGAAAAATCAATTCTGACCTTTGAGGGAATTATGTTTGAAAAGGGGATAACCCTTGATTATTCAATTGATGAAAACATTGAACTTGAAATGAATGAATACAAGATAAAGCAGCTTGTTTCAATTCTGATTGACAATGCAATTAAGCACTGCGACGAAAACGGAAAGATAACAGTTAACCTTAAAAATGAAAAGGATATTGTTTTAACCGTTTCAAATACAGGTGAGGGAATCCCGAAGGGCGAGGAAGCAAAGATTTTTGAGCGTTTCTATCGCGCAGATGAAGCAAGGAACAGGAATGAAAATCGCTACGGGCTCGGACTTGCAATTGCAAAGAATATTGCCCTTAGCCATAATGCGGATATTTCAGCCTCCTCCGAAAACGGAACAACGACCTTTAAAACAGTATTTAAAAAATAACAAAACCCCGAGGCTTTAGCTTCGGGGTTTTGATTATAAAGCTGAAATTTGGCTCTGTAACTGAATCGCACAGGGGTCTGTCCCCTGTGCGAAAATGTTTAGTAGTTTTCTTCGTGTATTTCAAAATAGCTCTGAGGATGAGCGCAGACGGGGCAGATTTCGGGAGCCTTTGTTCCGACAATAATGTGGCCGCAGTTTCTGCATTCCCAGATTTTAACCTCGCTCTTTTGGAAAACCTCGTTCATTTCGATGTTTTTGAGCAGCGCGCGATATCTTTCCTCGTGAGCCTTTTCGATTGCCGCAACCATTCTGAATTTCTTTGCAAGCTCGGCAAAACCCTCTTCTTCGGCGGTTTTAGCAAAGCCCTCATACATATCGGTCCATTCATAGTTTTCGCCGTTTGCAGCGGCTTCGAGATTTTCGGCGGTTGTTCCTATTCCGTTTAACTCCTTGAACCACATTTTTGCATGCTCTTTTTCATTGTCTGCCGTTTTGAGAAACAGAGCTGCAATCTGCTCGAAACCTTCTTTTTTAGCCTTTGACGCAAAGTATGTGTATTTGTTTCTTGCCTGACTCTCGCCTGCAAAAGCAGCTTCAAGATTCTTTTCGGTTTGCGTTCCCGAATACGGATTAGCCTCCTTTTCGGTTAAAACATCCTTGAATTCATCGTTTGACATAAATTTTTCCTCCTTTGATTTTATTATCCATATTATACCACCAAAAGTAGCAGATATCAAAACTTGCATTATGTTGTTACAATTTTATCCGAGCCTTTATAGCCGTAGCGCCAATGCGCATACCAATAATCGAACAGATATTTTTTGCCTATATCCGAGCCCTTGGTTTTGCCGAAATAGGTTGAACCGGTGTAGTTACCAGTGTAGCCCTGAAGCCTCGGGTCGAAAATATGTTGAACACCGTTTATGTATAAAACACACCATTTATGCTGAACAACCTTTCCGTTGTTGTTTTTGAAATTATCTGCGGCAAGCCAGATGAAATCATCATATTTCTTCTTTTCGCCGTACAGTGCGTTAACGCAGCTTGCAAAGCTTGCGTTGCACTCAACACAATTTGCAAAGTCCTTGTAATGTTTGGCGTGCCAGTTGAAGATTGCCTTCATTCTATCGTAGGTTGTGCCGTATTTTTTTATATCAACGCCCTTGTTGGTCATATCCTTAATTGCATCTCTTCCCGACAAATCGGTTTTAACGCAGTTGATTGCCTCTTTGAGCGTTACACCCTTTTTCACCTTAACGGTTTTTGTTTTGCTCCACTTGCTGCAGAATTTTCTTCCGCCTGCAGTTTGGTAGGTGCAGATTCTGACATAATAATCCTTTGCAAAAAGTCCGCTGACGGCTTTTTCTTTTTTAGAGGCATCGGAAATAACGACGGTGCAGGTGTTTTTTTCGGCAAAGGTTTTGCTTGTGCTGTATTGAACAAGATAACCCTTAATATCCTTAACCTTTTTCCATTGGATGTTGATTTTTCCCTTGCTCTTGTAGCTTGCTTTTGAAAGCGTTGGGGCTGATGTTGAGGTGTATGCCGAAAGGGTTTGGCTGAACTCCCCGAAACGCTTTATTTTTTTGTCGGGATATTCAAATTCATAGTATTCTCTTACGGCGAATTTATATTTTGTGTTTTTCTTAAGATTCTTAACCGTGTAGGTGTTTTTTTCTGTGTATGCAAGATGCACCCATTTTTTTGCCGATGAATCGTATTTGCACACCTCAAATTTTCCTTCAGCCCAATAAGTTGCAGGCACCCAGCTGATTTTTATTGTTGTTTCGCTGATTTTATCGGGCATTATAAACTGCGGCTTATCGGGGTATGTAACGGTGTAGGTGTTGCCGAAGTCATCAACCATCTCTTTTTCAAGCGCATTGGCTGTTGTTGCGCCGAAAGCAACTGCAAAAACAACAGTCAGCGCAATAATAAGTGATAGAATTAATAACCTTTGATTATTTGCCTTGATTACTTTCATAATTGACCTTTGCCTATTTTTTCTTGTTTTTCTTTGCTTCAAGCTCGGCTTTTTCCTGAGCTATTTTTCTTTCTCTTTCTTCCTGAGCCTGCTGTTCTTCAAGCTCTGCCTCGGCTTTTGCCTTATCGTAAAGAGCGGAAATTTCATCAAACTTGGTATAGTTTTCAGCTTGTTTTAAGAATTTCTCAGCGTCGTTATACGGCTTTGCGGCACGGTTGAATTTTGCAAACTCGTCCATAAGCGCCTTTGCTTCTTTTTGAGTTGCTTTCTTTTGAGCAATAAGCTCCTTTGCCTTTGCCTTATCACCGGACTGATTTGCTTCATAGATTAGCTCATCAAGCTCGTCCTCTTTATCAAAAAGAGCAGTTAAGGCTGCCATATCGGGCTTAACAAATTCATGGACAGAGCCGTAGTATTTATCAAATGCACGGCTTGCGGAAAGCTTGCTCCTTGCAAATTCAATTTTAAATTTACGGAATTCTTTTTCTTCACGAGTTCCTTTCGGAAGAGCCTTGGCTGCAGCCATTTCGCTTGTTATCTCATCAAAGTTGATATTCTTTATGAAGTCAATGCCCTGAGAATAAAGATTTTTATAAACCTCAAGCTTGTGTTTGCCAAGCTCGCTTTCAAACTTATCAAGCTCTTCGCAAACAAATCTTGAAATCTCTATTTCCTCGTTAAACTCAATGCCTTTTCTGTATTCCTTTTTGCCCTTGTTCCTGTTGATTGCAATTGTTTGCTTAGCAGCCATTTCCCTTGCGTTTTCAACAAGGTCGATTGCCTCAACGAGCTGGCTGTTTTTAAGAGCGCCGTTTGCATAGTCCTCAAAGAGAGCGCGAACCTGAAGAACACGGATAACGCTTTTCTGTTTTTTCTCATCAAAATCATAGAAGAAATAGGGAACAACATTGAGAAATGCGCCAATTGCAGCCATTATAATAAGTGCCGGAAGGAATTTGTAAAGAAGTCCGGGCTCGCCCGAATCTACAAAAAGGATGTCAAAGGGCTTTTCATATCCGTTGCCTTCATAAATTCCGTATTTTTCCTGTACTGCAGGGAGGACTGCCGAGGTTGCGAGCGTTACAAGGTTTCCTATGGTTGCAACTGCGGCAAACATACCGTCGATTCTTTCGCCTGATTTGTATTGCTGATAATCGCGGATGTCAGCCTGTATTGCCGGCGTTGTTATCTGTTCAAATGCTCCGAAAAGATAGTTCATCCAAACGCAGGCAGCAAGCCACCAGAAGGAGCGAACATTGATGAGCATAAGCATAATGCATAATACATTCATCATATTAACGGCAATAAGAACCTTTTTCTTGCCGAATCTTTTAACGCAAAACGGTGCAAGAAGCATACCCCAAAGAGAAGCATTTCCGATAACTAACCATGCCGGACCATATACACCGGCGCTGACTGTTTTTCCGTAGTTTTGGCTGTAATACAAAATGTTTCCGTATGCCATCTCAAGAAAACCAAGCCAGCCTGCAAGTGAGATAATCCAGAAATATTTGTTTTTGGCAACCTCTTTAAGCGAATCTATAAAGCTTATCTGAATCGTGTGGGTTTTTGCCTGAACAATTTTTTCCCTTGTGTTAGCCCAAACAACAATCGTCAGCCCGATACCCAAAACTGCATATATAGGATATGCAATTCTGTATATGAGGATGTTGGATTGATCGGTTTTAGCAATCTGGGCAACAAGAGGATTTACGAAATTCATTATTGACGGCGCAAGCGAATAAACAATTGCCTTGACCGCAAGCACGTCGGTTCTCTCTTGAGTATTCGGCGAAAGAACGTGAATAAGGTTTTCATATGCATCTCTGAAGAAATTGAAAAAGAAATGCAGTGCAAGGTTGCAGATGAAAACGACGGTAGCCTTTATAAGATAGCCCTTATCGTATCCGAATAATTTGCCGGGGAACATTGTATACATCAGTTCATAAGGGAACCAGACATAAATAAGCGCAATAATCGTTGTTGGGATTCCCATTGACAGCAAATACGGACGATACTTACCGCCCTTTCCTCGCGTATTATCAACCATATTTGCCCTGATGGCAGTCAGCGGTATGTTAAGTATAGTGGCTATAAGATAGATGATATACGAATGGGTGGGACCTATTCCGATAGCCGTGCTGACGATAATATTGGTTGTGCTGACTATGAGCGTTGAACCGAGCTGAATGATGAAATATGCGCCGATTCCGCCGAAAGCATATGCAATAACCTCTTTAAAGGGCATATATTTTCCTTTCGGAGGTTCTTTCCAGTAGAACCTGACATTATCAGCCAAGGTTTTCGCTTTTTGAACAAAAGCTTTATCAGACATATGTATCTCCCCTAAAACTCGATTTATATTTTTATCTTATCACATATGCCTGATTAATTCAAACAGTATTTATGCCGATTGCTCCATATCCTTCTTTTTTGCTGTTTCGTCTGCAAGCAGGGCGATTTTATAAACGCTTGCTATGCAGGTAATTGGGTTGAGAGCGGGCAGGGAATCCGTGAAGGTGATAATGTTTTCAAAGCCTTCAACCTCTTCTTCAATTCCTTCGCTTGCAATAATGATGATGTTCGCCCCTCGGTTTTTCATCCTTAAAATATTTTTCATTTCCCTTTGGAAGCTGTTTTTATCCGTTATAAGCACTATAACGGTTTTAGAATTAATCAGCTGCTCGGGATAATCGCTCAAATCGCCGGGCAAAACTGCTTTAGCGTTTTTTATCAGCGTTTCTCTTATTATTCTTTCGGCTTCATGGCAAAGCAGATTATCCTCTCCTGCACAGGTGATATATATCTCATCCGAACTGAGCAGAAGCTTTGCGGTTTTCTCAAGCTTGAGCGAGCTTTTTATAACTGCCGAAAGTATACCCGTTAGCAGCTCAGCCATTTTAAGAGTGACACCGAGGTATAAATCGGAAACTATATTGATTTTTGAGCCAATATATAATGAAAACAGACAGAGTGTTAAATAATCCGATATAAACGCTCTGAAATTCAAAGGGGATTCGCCGTTTTTGCTGCTTGTATTTATGCAATAATCACACTCTCTTGCAAGTGCAGAGTTTATATTGCCTGACAGAGCAATTGTTTTTGCGTGATTTGCCTTTGCTTTCTTTACCGCCAGAACAGTTGATTTGTTTTCTCCGTCGGGTGAAATGGCTATAATAAGAGCGTTTTTATCAAGAGGAACCTTTGAATTTAAAAATTCAGAGGAATCAAGTGCGTCCGTATAAACCGAGCAATATGTTTCAAAAAGGCTCTTAGCCGCAAGAGCGGTGTTTTTGGAGCTGCCGTTTGATACTAAAATAATTCGGTTAACCCTGTCAAAGTATCTGTTTGAAAGTTTTATGCTGTCAAAACAAATCTGCCCGTTTTTTATGAATCTGCTGTTTGTTTCCCTGATTGAAAGCGGCGCGGAATAAAGCTCGTCGCCCTGAACAAAATCGTTCGTAATGAGATTTTGACTTTTGATATTCTGAAACGTTTTTTTAATTCTTTTCATTTTGGAGTCAAAAACTATGATTCTGTCCTGCAAAAGTTTCGCGCTTTCGTTTTCTTCAAGAACGGCATATTTTTCACAGAAGGGCAAAAGTGCGTCAAGCTCGCTCGCAAGAAAGCTTCCGCTTTTTGAATACCCGATAATGAGCTTTGAGCTTCCGCTTTTGCAGTAAATCGCATTTTCCTCCGCCGACATAAATGCGAACGAGGGACTTCCGATAATTGCAGCGTAAACCTTGTTTGCAAGCGCTTTTTTGTTTTCTTCGTTCATAATGCAAAGGCAGGCTAAGACCAAGTCTTCCCGTGAAACAATTGCACTTTGCCTTGACGACCATTTTTTCAGGCTTAAAAAGTTTTGAATATCACCGTCGAGAGCAACCGCAAAGCTCTCGTTTGAAGCGGGCGGCGCCGAAAGGGAGGAAGCCTTGCATATCTCCTCTCTCGCGCATTCGGCAATCCCTGTTGTGTAGATGCTTTCCGTTTGGCTGTGCGTGTGGGACAGCTCATCGGGCGTGCCCTTTATTTTGAAAGAGGCAAAGGCGCTTTCCTCTCTTAAAACAAAGCCTGCCATATCCTGACCTCTGTTTTTGAGTTTTGAAATTCCCGAAAGAATAATATCGCGCGCATTATCCTTTCCCGTGTATGCAAATATTCCGCTCATTTTTTTCAGTTCCTTTCGAGTTGTGCAATAATTATGCTCATATCATCTGTTTTTCTGTCAACGCTCATTTTAAGCGCTTCTTCCAGAATATAGTCCGCTTTTTGCTGAGGGGTCAGTTCGCCGTGCGAAACGAGCTGTTCCTCAATCCAATCTTCTCCGAGGTCGCATATTCCGTCGCTCATAAGGGCGATTGATTCGCCGAGCCTTAAAACTCCGTTGCGTTTTGCAAACTCAACACCCCTGAGTATCCCTGCAGGCATTGAAGAAAGCTCGCATTTAACAAGGGTTTTGTTTTTAATAAAATAGCTTGCCGGCGCACCCGCCTTGAAAAGCTCGCACTTTCCCGTGAATAAATCAATGCTTGCAATGTCGAGGGTCGCAAGGCTTTCATCATTGCTTTTAACAAGCAGGGCGGAGTTAACAACCTTCAGCGCGCTGTCAAACCCGTAGCCTGCATTTATAAGCTTTGCAATAAGTCCTGCGCCCATCGCTCCGTCGAGCGCAGCACGAGACCCTTTGCCCATTCCGTCACTAATTATAAGGATGCAGTGACCGCGATAGTCGTTTATGATTTTAATCGTGTCGCCGCAGAGCTTACCCTCGGCGCTGTGCTGAGCAAAGCCTATGCTAAGGCAGTAATTTGGGCGCTCAAAAAACGACAGCATAGCTTCGTCCTTGAAATTTGATATAACTCCGTTTTCAAAATACCTTGAGCAGATTCTTCCGATTTCTTCTTTGAGGGCGGGATTATCAAGCCCCTTGCAGTCTGAGGAGGCGAGTATTTCAACCCTCATCCTTGAATATTTATCCTCAATTGCAGAAATGTTTTTCGGAAAAATATCGTATTCCGAAAGAAGCCTTCTTATTTTCTCTGAAATATCAAAATCAAAGGCTTCAGCCTCGTCAAATTCAAAAGCCAAGTCCTCAAGCATTCCCGAAATTGAATAAAACTGGTCTGAGGCAACCATCCTTATCTGATTTGTTTTTTCGAGAACGATTTCGCGCCTTATAAACTCTTCTTCGCTCATTGAGAGCCTGTTTGCCTCGTTTTCATTTCGCGCAATCTCGTTAATTTTTTCTCTTACCTGTTCAACGCTTTCGCTTATTGCCGCCATTGCCGACGAGGCAAAGCGGAGCTTTAAAACAAGACTTTGACGAAGAGGGGAGTCGGAGCTTTTTTCTTTTTGGTTGAGGTTCTCGATTTTTTGACAGAGTTTAGACGGCAAAAGGAAAAAAGCCAAGGCGCCTGCACCTGCCTCCGCGAAAACAAAAGGGGCGGCAGCACTGTCGGAAATAATGCAGAAAAATCCGAAGGAACAAAGATAGGCTGTTCCCGACGCAAGAAATGAAAACTCATAGAAAAGAGCGCTTATCAGGAACGAAAAAGCGAAAGCGCCGACTAAAAACAGCTCGCCCGATTCACAAACAGAAAAAGCAAAACCGAACGAAAGAGCAAAAATCATTCCCCATTTGGGATTGTTAAGCTTTAAGAGAGTTAAAATAACCGCGCTTGCAATTGCCCGTGCAGGTGAAAACGAGCCGATTTTTAAAAATGAAAGATTCATAAGCATTATTGAAAGCGAAATCATAATGCAACAGATATCCCCGGCAGGCAGAGCGCGGAAACGAAGCTGTTTATAGCTTGAATTAACGCTTCTAAAGAAGAAATATGCGCCGCCGCAGCAAAGAAGCGCTTCGCCGATGAGAACTATGTATTCGGTATATATGCTGTGCATTTTGAAATTCATAATAAATCCGCTTGCAAAAACCGAAAGAAAGGCAACCGTCATCGGAAATGCAGGGCGTTCATTAAGCTCAAACGCACTTGCGGCGAGCGCTCCGGCAAACGCAACAGCTGACGCTGCAAAATATTTTGCAAAGGAGGCGTCTATTCCTCCTATTGCATAACCGAGGAAGGCGCCTGTAAATGAAAAAAACGCGTTTTTTCCTTTTGAAACGGATATTATTGAAATTCCGAAGGGCTGAAGGCTTTTCGTAACATTGCCCATGCTCATTAACAGCCCGAGCGCAAAATATGCCAGGCATTCAAAAAATGCTTTTGAGCTTTTACTTTCTTTTACTCTGTTTTTCGATTCATATCGTTCTTTAAGAACCATTTTATCATCCGCTTTTTTTAGATTTATTCATATGATATATAATAAAATGTGCGAAATCTGTTGTAATAGGTTTTTGATGATAAAATATTGCATAGAAAAATCATCAGTGTTATAATTAACGGTGATAAGTTAGTTTTTTCCGGAAAGGCAGGATTGTTTTATGAAAATAGCCGAAAGAATAGCAAACGGAATAAGCAGGATTACAGGAACCTTTAATCCTCTTTCCCAAGAACAGAACGGTCATTCTGAAGCAAACGAAATAATTGAAAAGAAAATAACCGCCCTTTCCCGTCAGATGGCTGCGGAGGGAGCAGTGCTTCTTAAAAATAACGGCATTCTTCCGCTGGAGAAGGGAACGACTGTTTCTATTTTTTCAAGACTGCAAAAGGATTGGCTCTTTGTTGGCTACGGCTCGGGCGGCGATGTTAACTGCAATCAGAAAATAAACCTTCTTGACGCTGCAAGAAGGTGTGATGGTTTTGAGGTTAACGAAGAGCTTGCAAAGCAATATGAGATATTCTGCAAGAAAAAACCGGTTAACAGCAACGCGATTTGGGGTACATGGTCGTTTTCCCTTGAAGATTTAAGGCTTAATGACGAAATAGTTGAAGAGGCTCGAAAAAACAGCGATACCGCTGTATATATTATCGGAAGAGGAGCCGGCGAGGACAGGGACGCGGCTCTTGAAAAGGGCAGCTACTATCTTTCGGATGAAGAGCTTTCAAATCTTAAATTGATAACAAACTATTTTGATAAGGTTGTTGTTCTTCTCAATATCGGAAATATAATGGATATGGCTTGGGCTGAAAGCTTTGGAGACAGAATAAGCGCAATCCTCTGCGTCTGGCAGGGTGGTATGGAAAGCGGAAACGCAGTCTGCGATTTACTTTGCGGAAAAGTTTCACCAAGCGGAAGGCTGACCGATACAATAGCAAGAAGCTATTACGATTATCCCTCTTCGGATAATTTCGGCGACAAGAATTTTAACCTATATGAAGAGGATGTTTTTGTCGGATACAGATATTTTGAAAGCTTTGATAAAAACAGCGTTCTTTATCCCTTCGGCTTCGGACTCGGTTATACTGATTTTGACCTTGAATGCAAAAACGCCAAAGCTGATGAAAACGGATTTGAGTTTAAGGTTAAAGTAACAAATAAGGGCGAGCGTTCGGGCAAAGAGGTTGTTCAGCTTTATATTGAAAAGCCCGTCGGAAGACTTGGCAATCCCGCAAGGGAACTTGCTGCGTTTGCAAAAACAAAGGAGCTTGCAGCGGGCGAAAGCGAAGAGCTTACTCTTTTCGTTGATTTTTATCAGCTCTGCTCCTTCGATGACTGCGGTTCAACGAACCACGCAGGCGCATATGTTGCCGAAAAGGGCGATTATAAATTCTATATCGGCAAAAACTCAAGGGACAATGAAGAAATCTACAATTTCTATCAGGAAGAGGATTATGTTTTCGCTCAGCACAAGCAGGCTGCAGCGCCTCAGGAGCATTTCGAGGTTTACCATGCCGAGATTATCGACGGAAAAACAGTTTTAAGAAAAAAACCTGTTGCAAAGCAGAAATACGACCTTGCAACAAGAATTATGAATAATCTTCCCGAGGATATTGAGCCTGTCGGCGATGTCGGCTATAAGCTTGTTGATGTTAAAGAGGGCAGGATAACAATGCAGGAATTTGTTGCTCAGCTCAGTCTTGAAGAGCTTGAAGCAATAACAAGGGGCGATTATACTATGGACAGCCCGCTCGGAGCTGCCGGCAATGCAGGCGCGTGCGCAGGCGTTTTGCAGTCGCTCAGAGATAAGGGAGTCCCTGCGGTTATAACAACCGACGGTCCCTCGGGAATAAGACTGAAAAGCAATTGCTCGCTTATTCCGATAGGCGTGCAGCTTGCCTGCAGTTTTAACACAGAGCTTGTTGAAGCTCTTTACAAGGAGCTTGCAAAGGAGATGAAAGAAAGGGGAAGCGACATACTTCTTGCTCCCGGAATAAACATCCACAGAAATCCTCTTTGCGGAAGGAATTTTGAATATTACAGTGAAGACCCGTATATCAGCGGAAAAATGGCTGCAGCGGCAGTAAGGGGAATTCAGAGCGAAGGCGTTTCGGCATGTCCGAAGCATTTCGCCTGCAATAATCAGGAGTTCAATCGCGTTAAATGCGATTCAAGGCTTTCCGAAAGAGCGCTCAGAGAAATCTATCTAAAGGGATTTGAAATCTGCGTAAAGGAAGCTCAGCCGAAAAACATTATGACCTCGTATAATAAGATAAACGGCGTCTGGGGACATTATAACTATGATTTATGCACAACTATTCTCAGAAACGAATGGGGTTATAAAGGAAATGTTATGACCGATTGGTGGATGCAAAAATCAAAATCCCCCGAATTTCCGATTATCCGCGACCACGCATACCGCGTTCGCGCGCAGGTTGACCTCTTTATGCCGGGCGGCGACAGAGTAACAAACAGAAAGCCCGACGGAACGCTCCTTGCTTCCTTCGGCAAGCCGTACGGAATAACCCTCGGCGAAATGCAGCGCAGCGCAATGAATGTTTTAAAAATGGCAATTGAGGTTAAACTATAAAATCTGATTGACAAATTGAATTATTTGGATATAATAAAACTAGGATGAATTTATCCTAGTTTTATTTTGGAGCTGATATTATGCTTATCGATACAAATACAATGTTTTCTATGACACAGGCTAATCAGAATTTCTCTGCAGTTGCAAGGTCGGTTGACAGAAACGGCGAGGCGGTTGTTCTCAAAAACAACAAGCCAAAGTATCTTGTTATTGATATGGAGAATGACGATTTAATTCTTGATTTAACAGATGATGAAAAAATTGATATTGTTGCAAAAAGAGTTCTGGAAAGATATCTTCCTGCATTCAAGGAGTTGGCAAAATGATTAAGTTCAGTAAAGAGAAAATCCTGCTTCTTCATCAGGTAATGGCTCAGGCAACTGGCGGAGAAGTTGGAGTTCGTGATGAAGCGCTTCTTGAATCGGCAATAGAAACCATTTATTCAACGTTTGACGGAGTTGAACTATATCCAACCAAAGAGGAGAAAGCCGCAAAGCTCGGATATTCCTTGATTTCTAATCATGCTTTTGTTGACGGAAACAAGCGAATAGGAATGTATATTATGATATCATTCCTTGAACTGAACGGAATCAGAATTGAAGCAACAAATGAAGATGTTTATAATCTGGGAATGGCAGTTGCAGACGGTTCGGCAAATAATGAAGATATTCTGAAATGGATAAATGAGCATAGAGCTTAAACTATAATTACGAATTACGAGTGACGAATTACGAATTTCGGGTCGCAAGCGACGATTGTATTATTGCCGTGTGCAGCGCCGGAAATTCTCAATTTTCCATTCTCAATTTTCAATTAAAAAAACCGACTGTATCAGTCGGTTTTTTGTTATGTTAGTCTTTCTTTGGTAATCCTTCTTTATCGTACATACAGCAGGTTTCAATCATAATTTCGATTGCAGCCTCAATTGCTTCGGGACGAAGGTTTTCGGGATTATCGTTTCTTGTATGGTAGTAATCGGCAGGAGCGGGGTCCATTGCGGCAAATCCTGTTGAAGGAATGCCCTGCTGTTCAAATGCAGCAGCATCGCAGGCGCCGATATAAATTGATTCAAATTTAAGGTCGTATCCGCAGTTTGCGGCAGCATTCTTAACAAGGTGTTTTGCTCCCCAGTCGTGCTGAAGAGTTCCCGAGAGGTCGCGGTCGTAAACTGCCATATCCTCTAAGTCTCTGAAGGTATCAAGTCCGATAACAACGGTCGGAATATCCTTAAGCTCCTTTTCATGTCTTCTTGCATATGCCTTTGCACCGCGAAGGCCTGCTTCCTCAGAACCTGAGCAGATAACCCTGATTTCGGTTTGATTGAGGTCAACTCCTGCTTCCTGCATTGCCTTAAGAGTTCCGATTCCGACATAGCAGCCCGAAAGGTTATCCGAGGCGCCGGGAACCGATTTTGTCCAGCTCTGGAAGAAAATGAAGGAAACCTCAAACGGAACGAAAATACATCCGATTACGAAGAAAAGAACGAAGAACCATCTTGCGCTTGTTATTGTGTTTGCAGCTGCGCCGTGACCTGCGAAGATACATATAAGTGAGAAAATAGTTGTTATAACGAGACCGACAACTGCCGGAACCTCAACGCAAAGCTTTGCCTTAAGACCGCCGAGAAGAAGGTTAATCGGCCATTCAAACTGGCTGTCTGCGTGGCCAACCATAACGATTCGCTGCTTTGTTTCGCCCTTTGGAGCTTTTGTTGCGATAAGGTTATGAGAGGTTTGCTTCGGGAAAAGAAAATCGTCAAATTCCTTATACATAAGAAATTCAAGTATAAGCGGAACGAATGCGAGAATGCACATAATAAATGCAATCAGCGGCTTGCCAAACCAGTTAACAAAGGTTGCGCCGACGCCCATACACACTGTAAACGGAATGAAGCCCATAAAGCCCTGACGGTGAAGAGTGAAATCCTCGATTTCGGTTTTATCTGAAATCGGTTTCAGCTGCTCTTCCATAAATTTCTGCGACTTAAGCTCCTCGGGCGAGCCGGGCTTACGCGGACCGATATTATCGCATATATCGGTTATCTGTTTAACGGCGAAATCGGTGTTTGACTTAATATCATAAACGCCACCGTATTCATTAGCAATTTTCATATAAACATCTCCAATACAAAAAATATAGTGAAATTATACCATATCTATATTATATTTTCAATAAAAATTATGATAAATGATGAATAAATAATCCCGAAAGGAGTTTTGGTTCAAACCAGGTTGATTTCGGGGGCATAATTTTATCTGCATCAGCAATCGACATAAGGTCGTCAATCGTTGTCGGAAACATTGCAAAGGCAACCCTCATATCGCTGTTTGCTCTTCTTTCAAGCTCATCAAGACCTCTTATTCCGCCGATGAAGGCAATTCTTTCGTCGGTTTTCGGGTTTTCAATTCCGAGAATAGGAGCAAGAAGATTGTTTTGAAGAATTGAAACGTCAAGCCTGTCAACAGGGTCGTTTACGTCAAAGGTTCCGCCCTTCGCCCTGAGTGAGAACCATTCTTTATCAATATACATTGAAAAGCTGTGTTTTTCATTTGGCTTTGCCTGAGCCGAAAGCGGCGAAACCTCAAATTTTTCGGAGATTTTTTCAAAGAAATCCTCTTTTGAAAGTCCGTTCAAATCCTTAACAACTCGGTTATAATCCATTATTGCAAGCTCTTCATCGGGGAAGGCAACTGCAAGGAAGAAGTTAAACTCTTCATTACCCGTATAATTCGGATTTTCCTGCCTTCTCGTTTCGCCGACGCGAACCGCCGAAGCGCATCTGTGGTGGCCGTCCGCAATATAAAGCGCGCTTACCTTATCAAAAAGCTTCTGAAGCTCTCCAACGGTTTTTTCATCATCAATAACCCAAACAGTCTGCTTAACTCCGTTTGACGTAAAATCATATGTGCTTTCGTGGTTCCTTATCCATAGATTCACTATTGAGCTTATATCGTGGTCATTTCTGTATGTTAAGAAAATCGGACCCGTGTTTGCGTCGCAGGTGTTAACATGATTAACTCTGTCCTGCTCCTTAACCGCAAGAGTGTGTTCGTGCTTTTTTATAATGTTGTTTTTATAATCGTCTATCGAAGCGCAACCAACTATTCCCGTTTGGCTTCTGCCATTCATAACCTGACGGTAAATATAAAGACAGGGCTTCTCATCCTGAATCATTTTGCCGCTGTTTTCAAGTGAGAGAAGGTTTTCCCTTGCCTTATCGTATACCTGCTGAGAATATTGGTCAAAGCCCTTTTCAAAATCTATCTGAGCTTTGTCAACATGGAGAAAGGAAAGGGGATTTCCCTTAACCATTTCTCTTGCTTCCTCGGTGTTCATAACATCATAGGGAAGCGCCGGGATAAGCGACTGGTTTTCTTTTGCCGGGCGGAATGCCCTGAATGCTTTAAAAACTGCCATAAACTTTCACCTCGTCCTCATATTTTAATGTTTGTTAAGAAAAAAAATAACAATTTATTATATTATATTTAAAAATCCTTGTAAAGTGTATTAATATACAAATTATTGCAGGTATACAAAAGATTATTGTCAATAAAAACAAATATTGATATAATAAAACAGGTGGTTTTATGAAAAAAGAGCTTGATTATTTTTATATTGAAGGCTCATATGGCGGAAATCAGGAATGGTTTAATGATTTTTTCTTCCGCCTTGGAGGTTGCGGAGCCGAAACAGCCTGCGAATTCTGTATTTTTTCGGATAAGTATTTTAAAACAAAGCTATATCCCTTTGATATTAACAAGCTTACAAGAAGGGATTATGCCGCCTTTGCGGATATAATGAAGCCCTATCTTCATCCGAGATTGCGGGGAATAGACAAACTGGATATTTATACAGAGGGCTTTTCAAAATATTTAGCCGATAATAACTGCGATATTAAGCTTAAAGAATTTGAAGGAACAAAGGATTATCAGCAGGCAGAGAAGGCGCTTAAAGCTCAGATAAACAGCGGCGTACCTCTTGCATTTCTCTGTCTTAATCACGGTGACAGGCGTTTTAAGGATTATGAATGGCATTGGTTTATTATTAACGGCTATGACGAAAGAGGCGGAAAGCTTTTTGTTAAGGCAGTAACATACAGTGAATATGAATGGCTTGATTTTGAAGCGCTCTGGAACACGGGAAAGGATTATAAAGGCGGAATGGTATTCTTTTCGCT
>JAFUZY010000092.1 GCA_017476375.1 Eubacterium sp. | reverse complement strand
GCATCTTTTACACATTGTATTTTGAATTCAGGTGTGTATTTTCTGTTTTTTCTCATTTAAATTCCTCCTTCAAAAAATGATTATACAACAAAAAAATGAAAGCAAACACTTTTTTGTGTCCACTTTCATTTTACTCTTTCACAAGGGGCTCTTTTTTTATGATCCTTGTGAAACCTGAATGTAAGGCTGAATTGAAGATGCAAGCTTCGGAACAGGCATTGTCTGAAGAATAACTTCGCCGGGACCTGTAACAACCGTATGGAAGAGTCCTTCGCCGCCGAAGAGAACATTTTTAACACCCTTAACGGTCTGAACATCCATTTTGCAGGTTGTGCTCATCAAAACAACATGACCAGTGTCAACAATAAGCTGCTGACCTGCTTCAAGATTATATCTGATAGCTGAACCGTCGATTTCAACAAATGCGGTTCCGTTTCCTGAAAGCTTCTGCATAATGAAGCCTTCGCCGCCGAAGAAGCCTGAGCCTAATTTCTTCTGGAAAAATGTTGAAAGCTGAACGCCTGATGTTGAAGCGAGGAAGGAAGCCTTCTGACAAACATATTCTTTTCCGCCTGAAACATCAACTGCCATAATCTCGCCGGGAAGAGAGCTTGCAAAAGCAATTGTTCCAGTTCCGCCCTGAGCGGTGTATTTATTCTGGAAAAGGCTCTCCTTTGTGAGCATTCTTCCAAGCATTTTACCAAGACCGCCGTTTGAAGTTGTTTCCATCTTCATATTGGGGCTCATCCAGCTCATTCCGCCGCCTTCGGTAATCATTGTTTCATTTGCCTCAACAGTGCAAACAACAACTGGGAAGTTACCACCCTGAATTTCGTACTTCATAAATTTTACTCCTTTGTTTTATAATTTCTTATCTTTTTCAACAGCCTTTTCGACTGCGTTAAGAACTGAATTTTCAAATCCGTCTTTCTGAAGAGAAGCAACGCCTTCAATAGTTGTTCCGCCGGGAGAACAAACCTTGTCAATAAGCTCCCAGGGATGCTCGTTTGATTCAAGAATCATTTTTGCGCTGCCTAAAACGGATTGAGCGGCAATATAAAGCGCCGTTTCCTTTTTCATTCCGTTTTTAACGCCCGCTCTTGCGAGCGAATCAATAAACATATATGCAAATGCGGGAGAGCATCCTGCAATAACACCGAAAAGAGGAAACATATTTTCATCAAGATACATAACCTTTCCGACGCCGCCGAAGATTGTTTCACAAAGCGCCTTATCTTCCTTTGTTGCCTCGCTGTTTGCAGTGTATGCGCTGATTGCTTCGCCAACCTTTGCATTGATATTCGGCATAACGCGAATAATCCTGTTGCCGTGGGAAAGGGAACTGCGAATAAAATCAATCGTCTTTCCTGCGGCGATTGAAATCAGAAGAGTGTTGCTCTCTTCAAGCGCATAATTAATCTCATCAAGAACGGAGGCTAAAACATTCGGCTTAACTGCAAGAATAACAGCGTCGCTTTTTTTAACAATTTCGCTTGCGTTTTCGCAGAGATTAACGCCGTGTTTTGATGTTATTTTTTCAATTGCATTATAAAAAACATCAAATATGTTTATATCCGTTTCATCAATTATTTCGTTTTTTATAATGCCTTCAATAATGGCGCCTGCCATATTTCCGCATCCGATAAATCCGATTTTCATAGATTAAACTTCCTTTATTTTCTATGATTATTTTAACACATTAAAGTATGAATATCAACCATTTTAGCCTTTTAATTTAAGATATTTTTCTTTTGTTGCCAATCCTCCGCGAATGTGGCGCTGAGCCTTGTTTTCCTGTAAAACAGAATAAACCTCACCTGCAAGGGCAGGGGATATTTTTGAAAGCCTTTTGGTAACATCCATATGAACCGTTGATTTGCTTATGCCGAAAACCTCCGCTGCTTGTCTTACAGTCGCCTTGGTTTCAACAATATATTCACCAAGCTCAATGCATCTTTTATCAGAATCATTATACATATAATCACCGATACATTATATGACAATTAAATTATGAATTATGCTTGATGAATTTCAAACGATTCATTGTACCATTGGGGACTGTCCCCAATGGTACAATGAAATATCTCGCTTTGCTTGATGAAATTTAACTAATCCGGAAGGATTAATATAATTGGGAGAACCTTCTTTACGAAGATTCTCCCACGCGACTTCCTTTGTTTTAAACAATCCAGTTAATGATTGTTGTTATATTTGCAAACAGGGTTGAAAGCAATACAATTAAGGAAACAAATAGAACATTTATTTTCCATTCGCTTGCAAGCAAGCCTATAAATTCTCTCATCTGAGCATTGGGCCAGAAATACCATTTTGTTTTTGCGCCGATACCGTCTGACTTTAACCCTGCTTTTGCGGATAGCATTCCGCTGCGAAAAATATGGTAATTTGTTGTTGAAAAGATAATGTTTGCGTCTTTCTTATATTTGTCGGCAATTTGCTTTGAAAACTTCATATTTTCAAGAGTTGTTTCGGAATTTGTTTCAGGAAAGATAATGCTTTCATCAATGCCTTGGTCTAAAAGATAGTTTTTCATACATTCCGCTTCGCTCATTATTTCATCATTGCCCTTTCCTCCGGACGGAATGAAACAAGCCTTTTTGCCTGTTTTTTCAAGCTGCTTGTTATAAAACTCTATCGCGCGGTCTATTCTGCCTCTTAACAGCGGCAGCGGCTTTCCGTCCTTGCCGATTTTACAGCCGAGAATTATGATGAAATCCTGATTGTATTCAGGCTCGTGCCGTGCGGCAAATTGAGTGCAGAATACTGCGGAGAACAGCAGGCATTCGCCGTAAACAAATGCTGCGGAAACGATGGAGCGTATAAATGCGTCTTTAACATATTTCAGCTCAATGTCCGTTGAATTCGGATTTTTCAGCGCGGTTATAATGCAAATCAGCGAACCTGCAAAAAGCGCAATACTGATAAATATTCCGAAAAGGTTGTTTTTCCTAAAGCCCTCACGGCGAATCAGCGACAGGTTGCTGAACGATAAAAAGACGGAAAAAATAACTATCAGAGGTATCGAAAGCATAAAGGCGCTTGTCATACTGAAGCCGGCAAGGTTATACATCTGCCAGCTGTCTGCCCGCTGCGGAAAGAAAACGCATATTCCGAGCAAAAATATATAAATTATGCTTTGCAATCCGAAAAAGATTATAAGCGCAAAATCGAGTACGGTTTTGTATGAGAAGAATTGCGTTGCCTTTCTTCGCCTGAACTGAACAGTGCATAATGCAAATGAATAAAGCATAAGCAAAGCCATACCGAGAAGGGTGAACTGCCAGCCTGCGTAATCATATCCGGTTAAGTAAACAACCCCTGTTGGCAGAACCTTAAATTCATAAAACACGCCGGTATTCTCATTATTGTTTTTTTCGTTATATATCGTTGCATTAACGATTGCTTTACCTTTTTTAACGCTTTTGAAAGTAAATTTAGTGTAGTTGCCGACTCTTTTTATGTTTGTGTTTTCGATAATACCCTCATATGAGTATTTTATTGAGACTTTGTCTGATTGATAAGGGTTATGAAGATAAACCGTATAGCTTCTTCCGAAAACCAGTATTGCAATAACCGTAAACAGAATAATTGCAAGGTATCCTGCGCAAACAGCGATTTTTGTTTTTTTACTCATTGTTCATCCTTTAAAAGTTATTTTTTTATATTTTATCATATAACCATACTTGTTGACAATAATTAATTAAAGTAAAAACGGTATAAATATAATTGTCGACCGCAGGTCCCGAAATTCTTAATTCTTCAATCTTAATTCTTAATTATCAAAAAGCTCCCTTCATATGTACGAAGGGAGCTTTTGTCAGTCTTGATTGTCTTCTGTTTCGTGTGAGGCGGCATAATCTTTTAAGAAATCAACAAAACTTTGAGAGCGGATGTTTTCAACTCTTTTATATTTGTATTCTTCCTTTTCCTCAGGCTCGCGTCCGTTTTCCTGAACGAGTTTGAGGGTTAAGGTGTCGCCGTGGACGGAATACTTATAAATGACTGTTCCTGTTGTTGCAGGATTACTCAGCGTTATTTTTGATGAGTCAGCTAAATAATTAGCCGAATAACTGAAAGAGGAGATATAGCTGTCGTATGTTCCGTCGTCTTTGAACTCATATGCTGTTAAGCCTTTTTCGCCCTGCCATTTTCCGATAATCTGTTCTTCATTTGAAGTAAATATATCGGTCATCATTTCTTTCGGGTTTTCGCCGTTAACTCCGCAATAAATTGCGGAGGGAACAAGAATTATAAGCAAAAGAGCAATAACAACAATAATTATAATTTGGTTCTTTTTAACTTTTTTAAACTGAATGCTCATTATCTCAGTCCTTTTTTCTTAAGAAGCTTGTCAATTTTTTCAGAGTTATCAAGAAGGGTTGAAACCGATAAATCGTGGTTAATTGTATCAAGGAAATACGCAAGATATTTTGAAAGGTCAACGCTCTCATACCAGTCTCTTGAAAGAAGCTCGGGTGACTGATAAATACCGTTTGTTGTGAAAACCTTTTCAAACACACCGTCTTTATGAGCTTTATCAAAAACATCAAGTCCGTTGCAGAAAAGACCGAAGGTTGTGCAAACAAAGATTCTGTTTGCGTTTAGCTCCTTGAGCTTGTTGCAAACATCAAGCATACTTTCGCCGGAGGAAATCATATCGTCAACAATGATAATATCCTTTCCTTCAACGCTTTCACCGAGATACTGATGGTCAACAATCGGGTTTCTTCCGTTAACAACTCTCGTGTAGTCCCTTCTCTTATAGAACATACCGAGGTTAACTCCGAGCTGGGTTGCAAAATAAATACATCTGTGAAGAGCGCCCTCATCAGGGGAGATAATCATAAGATGGTCGGGGTCGATAATAAGGTCGTCAGCCGAGTTAACAACAGCTTTTATCTGCTGGTATGCGGGCATAACATTCTCAAATGATTTATGAGGAATTGAGTTCTGAACTCTCTGGTCGTGTGCATCAAAGGTAATGATGTTTTCAACTCCGAGGGCTGTCAGCTCCTGAAGAGCCATTGCGCAGTCGAGAGATTCGCGAGAGGACCTCTTGTGCTGTCTGCCTTCATAGAGCATTGGCATAATAACATTAATTCTCTTTGCCTTGCTTGATGCAGCAGAGATAACTCTCTTTAAATCCGAAAAATGGTCGTCGGGCGATTTCATTGCCGTCATACCGTACATCTCATATGTAACGGAATAGTTGAAGCAATCGCAGATTATATATAAATCATATCCTCTGATACTTTCATTTATAACTGCTTTACCTTCACCGCTGCCGAAACGCGCAATAGTTGACTTAATGATATAAGTATCGCGCTGATAACCGTAGAAAGCGATTGTGTTTTTGTGTTCCTCTGCCTGTTCCTTGCGCCAGTTAACGATGTAGTTATCGATTTTCTCGGCAAGCGCTTCGCAGCCCGGAAGCGCAACAATTCCGAGCGGTCCGTATGGAATAGTCTGAACATCAAGTGCTGTTATTCTTGGCATAGTTAAATCTCCTCTCATTGCCTTTGGGGTTTTATTTTACAACAAATACTTTTAAAAATAAACAATATTTGCCGAATTTCCTGTTAAATGTTTTCGATTGATTTCTCTCTTTTTTTAGAGATTTTCAACAAATTTTTAAGCTTGGTCTTTCGCAGCAAGACTATCATAATAACTGCAATAAATGTTGTTGCGGAAATTGCGGCGCCTGCCTTAAGTCCCTTGGGAGTATATTTAAAAGCGACCTCGTGTTTTCCCTGCTTGATTTTTGCGCAAAGCTGGGAATCGCCAAGCTTAACTGATTTGGCTTTCTTACCGTCGATATAAACCTGCCAGCCCTCATCAAACGGAATGGAGGTATAAATATATCCGTCGTATCCTGCGTTTATATTTCCTTTTATTTCAGTGTCGCCAAACGAGGTTATATCAAGCGCTCCGAGTGAAAGAAGCTCGTATGCCGAATCAAGAATATCTTTATCAACAGTGTAGGCATAAATCTCAAAATATGAGCTTTCCGTATCCGTTCCTGTAATTGAAAGGGAAGCGTTGATTGTTTCGCCCTTCTTATGCGAGCCGAGGTCTATAATATACGGCTCATCAATGTTCTGATACTTCGTGTCTTCCTCGTTGTTCCAATCGTAGTTAACATTTTCAATAACGGGGGAGGTTATATAGACATAAACATTTCCGTCGCTTACAGGCTTAAAGCTTACATTAACGCTTCCGCTTGTGTCCTCGGCGCTGTCTGCAACATAAAAAAATGTTCCGTTCTCGTTAACCTCGTCACAAGTGCAACCTTCGTACTCGGTTGAAATATACTCAACCTCACGGAATATATTGCTTACCCCTGCAGCCCTGTCTATAAAATCCTCCTGAACTTCAAAAGGATTACCCTCTTCGTTTATCCAGCCTGAAATATCCGATGATGTTTCAAATGCAAGGGGAAGATAGTATTTGTTTTCATAAACTGCCGCTGAATTATCTTTATTAGTGTAAATCTTTTTATAAAAATCGTTTGACGGCTCAATTTCACTTTGGTTTCTTATAAGATATTTGAGCGCAAACATCATATTGTAGACGGGGGTCTGAGTGTTATAGGTGTAAGAGTTTATTCTGTTTCCGGCAAGTCCGAGGGCATATTGATTCCTTGAATACTTTTCATAAGCCATTGAGGAAAACGCGCTCATACCACGGTAGCCGTACAGACAGGGGTCCATCCTTGTGTCGAGATAGCAAAGCTCGCTTCGATAAAAAGACTTATCCTTGTTATATGTGTAGTTTAACGCTTCTTCATATGCATCGAAGTTTTCAACATAATCACTTTGCTTCTGAGTAAAAACATAGGAAGATGTATCGGCGATAATAACCTCGCTGAAGGCAATTGAAATAATTGTTATTCCAACGAGAACTTTGCTTAGCTTGTTGTTTTTAATAAGAAGAAGGGTGCCTGTCCAGATAATAACAAAGGCAAGGGTTATATATACTGTTGATTCGTTGAACTTTTCTGTCGGAAATTTTTCAAAGAGAACAAGAGCTCCGACCCAGAGCATTCCCGAAAGAATGATGTCCCTGTATTCAAGTGATTTAAACTTCTGAACAGCCTTGAAGGCAACAACGAGAAGAATAAATGAATACATATATGAAAATCTGAAGGGCAAATCGTTTGGAAAATGAAACGCATGCCAGATGAAATTTGCGTAATTCGTATCAAAACTGAACAGAAGAAAGATAAGAAGCAGAATGTAAACAGCTTTTTCCTTAAGTCTGATTTCCTTATTAACAAGATAGAGCGGAAGCAGAATAATGCAAAGAGTTGAGCAATAGATGTTTGGAAGAACATCGTTTCCTGATGAACGAATTGTTGTTTCAAGCCCTGCAAGATGGGAGGAAAGAAAGTTGAAAATATCAAAATATGTTTCAAATGAAGAGGGGAAGGAATCCGTTGTTGCTGAGCATTGCTGCAAAATCATATAAACGGGAATAAGCGCGAAAGCCAAAAGCGCTCCGCATAGAATTGAGGAAAGCGCAAAGGTTATTCCTCTGTTTACAAATCTGTTTTCTCTGAGCTTACTGAAAACAGACGGTTTTTCATCAAAATTTTCAGTTTTCTTCTTAGCGGCGCCGGATGAAAGAGCAAAATATGCAAGAAAATATATAACCGAGAAAATGCATGCCATATAACCCATATAGTAGCTTGAAAATAAAAGCAGAGAAAGGGAAGCTATATAGCAAACGGGCTTATTTTTATCAATTATTCTTTCGATTCCGAGGATGATGAACGGAAAGAGAATCATTCCGTCTATCCACATTATGTTCCAATAATAAGCAAGGAAGTATCCGCAAAAGGCGTAGAAAACGCCGAAGGCTGCCGAAATATATGAATGAGCCTTCTGAGAATGCTTAAGATAGAGGGAAAACGAACCGGCGCTGAGTATTCCTTTAACAGCAACAAGAGTTGTTATAGCAAGGGGCATTTCCTTTCTGTCAAAAAGGAAAATAATGAAGGAAAGAGGGGAGGAAAGATAGTTGAAATAATTGCCTAAAAAGCTTGAGCCTCCGCCTGAAACCCATGAATATAAAAAGCTGTCAAAGTTGATAACCCTATTGTATAATTCACAGAACAGCGGACCGTACTGATGGTATAAATCCATTCGCATAACTGTGAAATCGCCAAAGGGAAACATACCGGAAACAAGATAGACAAAGCCGATGCAAAGACTTGCAAGAGCAAGAGAAAGCACGATAAATCTGTTTGAATAAAAGAGTTTATAAACCTTTCCGTTTCTGTTTTTTGCCGGGTTGCTTGTGCAATCAAAAACAATTAATCGCTGAAAATAATAGTTGAAAAATTAGATTGCGAATGCCGAAACAAAATATGAAAGCGCTCTGTGGCTTTCGTCTATTGAACTGAAAACAAAGTCGGAAATTTTGAAAAAACCGAGGTCAATTGCAATATTAGCGATATATAAAAGGAGCTGCCTGAAAAATGAACCGTTTTGTCTTTTATTGTAAACAAATTTTTTGTTGAGAAAAAATAAAGCAGCCGCACCGATTGCAAATGAAACCGCAATGCTGATTTGCGGAGTTATCGAAAATGCAATCTTAAGCAGCTGTTTGATAAAAACAAACATTATTGAAACGGCGAAAAAACAGAGGGAATAATTAACTGTTTCGCCATTGAATATCTTATTGCTTGTCGGTTTTTTATCTGAAAAAGTTATGTTCATAACAACACCTTGATTTTTTAAGTCTTAAATATATTAACATACATATTTTATGGTTGCAATTGATATCGGGCAATTTTAACCTCTTTGTAATATTTGTCCAATCCGTGTCATAGATTTTAGCAGAGGTGATTGCTTGAGTGAACTTGAATATATCGTTTCGTTTATGGACGGTGATTTGAAATCAGTATTGTCGCTTCTTGATAAAAATATACTCTGCAGAATTAACGAACTTAGGGTTAGGAAAGAAAACTATCTTGTTATTGTTATTAAAAACACATCATATTTTATCGACTGTAACGGCGACTTATACGATTATCCCAATTCTAAATGTGTTTTTATTAATGAAGAATGTTTTGATAGGCTCTATCTGTCGTTTTGTAACTATTCGGTATACAGCAACGCTGAAAACATTTTAAACGGTTTTATAACCCTTGCAAACGGTTCGAGAATAGGAATTGCAGGCAGCGCGGTCTATGATGAGTCGAGACTTTTATCCGTTAAAGATATTTCTTCTATGAATATCAGAGTTTCAAGAGAGGTTAAAAACTGTGCAGATAGTATTTTGAATTTTCTTTATGTTAATTCCTTTCCGAGCGTTATCGTTGCAGGTATGCCAAACAGCGGAAAAACAACGCTGTTAAGAGATATGGCAAGACAGCTTTCCGGCGGATTTAACAATCGCTTCAGAAAGATAGCGATTGTTGATGAAAGAAATGAAATATGCGGTAAAAGAGAGGGAAAAAACTTTCTTGATATTGGAATAAATGCAGATGTTTTAACCTCTTTTCCGAAGGCGAAGGGAATTGAGATTGCAACAAGAACTCTTTCGCCCGAGATGATAATTTGCGATGAGGTTGCAACCGTTGATGAGGTTAATTCAATTCTCTATGCATTTTCTTCGGGCGTTCGATTCGCTCTTTCAGTTCATATAAGCTCGAGTGAGGACTTGCTTTATAAACCGATAATCAGAATGCTTTTAAGCAGCAGGGAATTTGATTATATTATTCTGCTCGACAACTATACATATAAAACAGAAATAATTGACGCAGGGGAAGTTTTTGATGAAATATGCAGGAATGATAATTCTGATTATATCAGCAACATCGGTGGGCGTTATTTTGTGTGAAAAATCAAAGAAAAAAGTTGTTATATGCAAAGAACTGATGTCTTTTTGCGATATTTTACTTCTTGATTTGGATTATAAAATCACTCCTGCAAAAGACCTTGTTGATAAAGCGTTAAGCAGCGGTAAAATGCCTCACATTGATTTTATATCCGTTAAGAATTTAAGTGACAAAAAGCAGGTTGATTCAATTCTGAGTAAGAGTGAAAACTTTGAAATATCACAATTTATGTTTTCTCTCGGCAAAACTGATGTTAACACCCAGAAAAAGCTGATTTCAGGCTTTAAGGAATATATAAATAACTCATTGAATTATTATTCTGAAAGGCATAAAAAGGATTCAAAGCTGTATGTTTCGTTTGGCTTGTTTTTCGGAATTGTTTTTTCTTTGATATGGAGCTGAAGTAATGGACGTTGGATTTATCTTTAAAATCGGAGCTATCGGAATTATTATTGCGGTTTTAAACACTTTGCTTGTTCGGTCGGGAAGAGAGGACCAGGCAATGCTGACAACGCTTGCCGGAGTTATAGTTGTTTTGATGATGATTGTTCCGAGAATCAGCGAGCTTTTCAGCTCAGTAAGAAATCTTTTTGATTTGTAATGCTTAAATTTATCGGTATTTCGCTCTGCGTTTTGTTTTTATCGCTTGTTTTAAAGGATGTTAATCGCCAGATTGCCGTTATTCTTTCAGTAATCGGCTCAGCTATTCTGTTTATGACGGCGGCAGGTGAGCTTTCATCCGTTGTTAAAACCGTTACGGATTTTTCGCAGGCGTCGTCATCCGCAGTTGAATATTCAAAGCTTATGCTGAAAATACTTGCGATTACGCTCATAACTCAGATTGTTTGTGATATTTGCAGGGATAATGGTGAAAACGCCCTTGCCTCAATGACCTCAACGGTTGCAAAAATCCTTATAATTTCTCTTGTTCTCCCGCTTTTTCAAACGGTTATTAATATAGTCGGCGGATTGATAAAATGAAAAGATTTTTAATTGCTTTAACAATTGTTTTAATACTTCCTTTTTCAGCTTTTGCAGTTGAAGAGACAAGTTATGACGAGCTTTTGTCTTCATATGATTTGTCGATGTTTGATTCAGAACTTAACGAAGAAACAAAGGAATTATTATCAGAACTCGGTCTTGATGATTTTGATTATACCGCCATATCTTCTCTCTCTTTTCAGAATGTTTGTGAAATTATCGGAAAGATACTTAAAGGAAAGCTTGAAACTCCGCTTAAAAGCGCTGTTTCAATTCTTGTTTTCATCCTTCTTTCCGCTCTGTTTAAAAGCTTAAGAACAGATGACAGCGAGGATTTAGGCGGCGTTTATTCAACCTGTGCGGCTCTTTTGATTTCGGTTATTCTTGTTGCGAAGATGAGCCCTGCCATAAGCCTTGCGGCGTCTTCAGTAAAACTCGCAGGTAGTTTTGTTTTTGCCTTTGTTCCCGTTTTTTGCGCAATTGTTGTTGCTTCGGGCGGCATAACAACAAGCTTTTCAACAAACACAATGCTTTTGATTCTGTCTCAGGGGCTTACTTTTATTTCTTCCAATATATTTATGCCGATAATTAATTGCTTTCTTGCAATAGGTATTTGCTCTTCTCTCAGTGCAGAGCTTAACCTTGGAAATCTGCTTAACACCCTTAAAAAAGGTATAACAACCTTTATTTCTGTTTTATGTGCGGTTTTCGTTTCAATTCTTTCAATGAAAACAACAATAAGCGCAAGGGCGGACGCGCTTGGTATACGGTCTGTCAGATTTGTTATAAATTCCGTTGTTCCCGTTATCGGCGGCTCAATCAGCGAGGGGCTTCTTTCAATTAACAGCTATTCCTCGCTCATTAAGAGCAGCGTCGGAATTGTTGGTATAATTGCGATTGCGCTTTTATTTCTTCCCTCAATAGCTGAAATTGTTTTATGGCGGATTATACTTTCGCTTTCGTCCCTTGTATCCGAGCTGTTTGACGACAGAGAGGTTTCAAATGTTTTAAGAGCCTTTAAGGATACTGCTTTGATGATTAATGTTGTTTTGATTCTTTCAATGGTAACGACTGTTATATCGTTTGGAATTCTAATTGCTGCGAGGACTGTATAATGTCTTTTTTTAAAGAATGGAGCTTCTGCGTTTGTTTAACGCTTATTATATCCGTTGTTTTCTCTGTTTTTGCACCAAAGGGAGAAATGAAGAGAATTTATAAAATAATGCTTTCTGTTTTTATATTCATTTCGTTTATTTATCCTTTTTCAGACTTTGATTCGAGCGCGTTTCACATAGATACATCTTCAGGCATTCTTGAAATTAATGAAAATTCAGGTTCAGCGTACGAAACGGAAATAAATATGAAAATCAAAGAGTTTTTAATAGAAAAGGGAATTGTGGGGGCGAATGTTTCAAGCTCGGTCAGATTTAATGCAGAAAGCTCTGAGCTTGAAATAAAAGAGGTTGTTATTTCAATTCCCGATGAATACAGCAGTGAAGATGTTGAAAGCCTCGTTTTTGATGAACTTGGCATAAATTCAAGGGTGGTTTATGTTGGCGAATAGCATTAGTGAAATATTTGAGAGAATAAGAAAATCCGATAAGAAAATGAAGCTGATGATTATATGCGCGTTTATCGGAATTGCACTGATTATGCTTTCGGAGGCAATGCCTTTTCAATCGGCAAAAAATAATAACGCTGATAAGGATTATTCATATGATGAATATGTTTCGATGCTTGAAAGAAAAACAGAAAATCTTATTGAATCAATAAACGGAGCAGGTGAATGCAGCGTTATGCTTACCTTGAAAAACACGAGGGAGTCCGTTTATGCAAAAAACAGTGAGGAAAGCAGAAATGATGGTTCTTATTCAAATTCTTTTGAATATGTATTATATAAGGGACAAGACGGCGAAACGCCCGTTTTGGTTAAACAGTATTTCCCTCAGGTTATGGGCGTTGCAGTTGTTTGCAGCGGCGGCGACAATGTAACCGTCAGGGAAAATATTATAAGCTGTTTATCCTCGGTTTTTGATATTCCGACATCTAAAATAAGCGTTTCCAAATTAAAATAATAAGGTGAGAAAATGGAACAAGAATTAAACAAAAAAGATAAGACGGAAAAAACAAAAAAGAAAAACAAGCCGATTTTAACGGAAGCCGAGCTCAAAAAGAAAAAGGCAAAGAAAACAAGGTTTGCCGCCGCCTCTTTCGTTTTGCTTCTTGCAGTCGGAATACTCGGAAACTGGTATTATCAAAACACAGATTTAAGCGCAAACATTCAACCTCTGATTGACTCTTCAAAAACAAAAACTCTGGGCGAAGCGGAATATGTAGGCGGAGTTGCGCAAAACGAAACCGATAAAGAAAACGAATATTTTTCAAATGCAAGGGTAGAGCGTCAGAATGCAAGGGATGAAGCCCTTGAAAAACTGCAAAAAATCGTTGATTCTCAGCAGGAAGACTCAAAAGCAAAAGCCGAGGCAAGCGAAAACATTGCGCGAATTTCAGATAATATTCAGGCTGAAAATAAGATTGAAACTCTTGTAAGCGCAAAGGGCGTTGACAACTGCCTTGCCATAATCAGCAATGAAGCAGACAGAGTCGACATAATTGTTGACTGCGAGGATTTGAACGACAGGGTTATTATGCAGATTAAAGATATTGCAATGGAGCAGACGGGCTGCAGTTTTAAAGATGTTTCAATAATACAATCAAAATAATTCTATTAAATAAATTTAGTATTGTATATTTATTCGCCTTATGTTATAATACCTTAGAATTAATATTGGAGGGCGACAATATTTATGGAAGTTACAACGTCAAATGAAAAGGGAAATCTTGTTATTTCCGAGGAAGTTATTTCATCCATTGCGATAAATGCAGCAAAGGATGTTGAAGGTGTAAGCTCTTTTTCAAACAGACCTGTTGATGTGTTTAGCACAATCAAGAGCGGAAGCTTAAAGGTTATGAGCCCTGTAAGAGTTGCTCAAAACGGCGAAGATATTAATGTTAGCATTTATCTTAACATTGAGCCAAACAAAAAGATTAAAAGTGTTGCTCAGAATGTTCAGCAAAATGTTAAGGAAGCAATCCAGAATATGACAGGAAGGCTTGTTTCCAAGGTTAATGTTATTATTGCAGGAATTGATTTTGAAGAGTCTGCCGGCTCAAATGAACCTAACGAAACTAAAAACTGATTATTCTAAGCCGGCTGATGTTTTTTTCAGTCGGCATTATTATTTTGGAGAAATAAATGAACAGATACAAACAAAGAGAACAGGCGTTTGCGCTTATCTTTCAGAGTTTATTTTCGGAAACCGAGCCTCAGGAAATAATTGACGCACTTCTTGAGGATGAAGAAACTGTTATCGGAGATTATTCAAAACAGCTTTTCTTCGGAGTATGTGAAAAGAAAAATGAGCTTGATGAAATTATTTCGGAATTTTCAACCGGCTGGAAATTAAACAGAATATCAAAGGTTAATCTTTCTATTTTAAGACTTGCAGTCTATGAAATGAAATATATTGATGATGTTCCCGATTCCGTTGCAATTAATGAGGCGGTTGAACTCGCTAAGAGGTATTCAACAAAAGAGGATTCCTCGTTTGTTAACGGCATTCTCGGTTCTTTTTCAAGGAGCAGAGCATAATGTTTGCCGGCTTTGATACAAGCAACTACACAACCTCGGCTGCGATTCTTGACCAAGAGGGCATAACTAACAAGAAGATAATGCTAAGCGTAAAAAGCGGGGAGAGAGGACTTCGTCAGAGCGACGCGGTGTTTCAGCACACTGTTAATTTGCCTAAGCTTATTGAGGGCTTGGATTTTAGCGGATTAGAGGCAGTCGGAGTAAGCTCAAAACCGCGAAATGCCGAGGGAAGCTATATGCCATGCTTTTTAGTCGGCGAAACAGCTGCAACGGCGCTTGCAAAAGGCGCAGGCGTTCCGCTATATAAAACCTCGCATCAGGTTGGGCATATATTGGCAGCTCTTTATTCCTGCGAAAGGCTTGATTTGATTAATCAGAAATTTCTTGCTTTTCATCTGAGCGGAGGAACAACAGAGGCGCTGATGGTTTCGCCTGATAAGGAAGAGATTATAAAAGCAGAAGTCGTTGCAAAAAGTCTTGATTTAAAGGCAGGACAGGCTGTTGACAGAACAGGCGTTCTCCTCGGACTTGATTTTCCCTGCGGAAAAGAGCTGGACAGGCTATCAAAGCAAAGCGAAGAGAAATTCAAAATCAAGCCGACCATAATAGGCGGCGATTGCTCTCTCAGCGGTGTTGAAAACAAGGTCAAGCAGATGATTGAGCGAGGCGAAGCTAAAGAGGATGTTGCAAAATTTGCGCTCAGCTTCATCAGCGCCTCGGTTTCGTCAATGCTTGAAGAATTGATTATTAAATACGGAAATCTTCCTGTTGTTTTTTCAGGCGGCGTTTCCTCTAATTCTCTTTTAAGAGAAACGATAAATAGTAAATTTGAAGCTTGCTTTGCGGAGGCTGAGTTTTCTCTTGATAACGCAGCCGGTGTTTCGGTTTTTGCAAAGCTGAAATCAGAATGATTATGAATGTTTTAACTGTTTCACAAGTTAATACTTACATCAAAGCTTTACTTGATGAGATACCACATATAAAAAACGTTTATATAACGGGTGAAATATCAAACTTTAAGCACTATCCGAGCGGGCATATGTATTTCACGCTTAAAGACAGTAAGTCGCAGCTTAAATGCATTATGTTTTCATCTGATAATTATAAGCTTAAATTCAGACCCGAAAACGGTATGAAGGTTATCTGTTTCGGTCAGATAGGCGTCTATGAGCGCGACGGAGTATATCAGCTCTATGTTCGCGATATGCAGGTTGAAGGAATAGGCTCGCTGACTATTGCTTTTGAGCAGCTTAAAGAAAAGCTTGAGAGTGAGGGTCTTTTCAACGAAATAAATAAAAAGCAAATTCCGAAGTATCCGAAAAAAATCGGCGTTGCAACCTCAAATATGGGCGCTGCGGTTGAGGATATAAAGAATATTCTCGGCAGAAGATTTCCGCTTTGTGAGGTTATAGTTGTTCCGACAGTTGTTCAGGGCGAGAACGCGCCTGAGGATATTTTTAAATCAATTCAATTCCTTGATAATATGGGCGATATTGACACGATTATTGTCGGCAGAGGCGGAGGCTCGATTGAGGACCTATGGGCATTTAATACCGAGATTGTTGCAAGGGCAGTTTTTAACTGCAAAACCCCGATTATCTCAGCAGTTGGTCATGAAACGGATTTTACAATCTGCGATTTCGTTGCCGATTTAAGAGCGCCTACGCCGAGTGCTGCGGCTGAGCTTGCAGTTCCGAATGCCGATACTGAGCTGCTTGGCGTCAGGAACACTGCGATTACCCTTGAAGGCGATATAAACAGAATTTTAGAACGAAAGGAAGAAAGGCTGGAGTTTATAAAAAAGAATTCCGCTCTTGCCGATACACAGGCGTTTTTCCAAAGTCTTGAAGATAACATCAAAAACTCAAAACTGAAAATGCTCTCGTTTTTCAAAAACATAGCTCTTAACAAGGAAAATGCTTTAAAGGGCGCAGTTCATTCGCTTAACGCTTTAAGTCCGCTTGGGGTACTGAGCAGAGGATATGCCATTGCGAAAAATGAAGATAAGGTTGTTAAAAGCACTTCCGATATTGAAAAAGGCGATGAGCTTACAGTGATTTTAAACGACGGTAAAATAAAAGCAACCGTATGCGAGGTATTAAAAAATGAATGAAATGAGTTATGAACAGGCTGTTAAAAGGCTTGAAGAAATAGTTTCTCTTTTATAGAAAAATGAAATTGAGCTTGATTTGGCTCTTGAGCTATTTGAAGAGGGAACGAAGCTCACTGCCTTCTGCGAAAAAAAGCTCAGCGAGGCAAAACAGAAAATAACAGAGATTGAAAAGGATTGATAAAATGTATACTCCCGATATGAAAAAAACGATGAACGAATACCTGAATATTATCAACGACGCAATCATTCAAAGCCTTCCCAACACGGACGAGGGGCAAAGAGATGTAGTTCGTGCTATGAAATATTCACTTGCAAACGGCGGAAAAAGACTTCGTCCCGTTCTTGTTCTTGAATTCTGTAAAATGTGCGGCGGAGATTACAGAAAGGCAATTCCTCTTGCTTGTGCTATTGAATATATCCACACTTATTCCCTTATACACGATGACCTTCCCTGTATGGATGACGACGATATGAGAAGGGGAAATCCTGCCTGCCACGTTGTTTTCGGTCAGGCAACCGCGCTTCTCGCAGGCGACGCACTTTTAACACATGCGTTTGAGCTTATTGCAGACAGCGAGCTTTCGGACGATAAGAAAGCAAAGGCAGTCAGCCTTCTTGCTCAGAATGCCGGAGTCGGCGGTATGATTGGCGGTCAGGTTCTTGACCTTAAGTATGAGAATATGGATATTTCACTGACCGATATTTTAACAATACATAAGCTCAAAACAGGCGCGCTTATTTCTGCAGCCTGCATTTTAGGCTGCATTGCGGCCGGTGCGGATGAAAAGCAGATTGAGGCGGCTTCAAGATATGCATACTATCTCGGAATCGCATTTCAGATTAAAGACGACCTTCTTGATGTTGAAGGCGATGAAGAGGAGCTTGGAAAGCCCGTTGGCTCAGACGCTAAAAACGATAAAACAACATATGTTTCCCTTGTTGGCGAAAAGAAAGCCAACAAGGATGTTAAAAAGCTGACAGCAAGCGCTATCAAGCAGCTTGAAATCTTTTCAAACAAAGATTTTATTATTCTTCTTTCTGATTATCTTATTTCAAGGAATAAATGATAACGGATAGTAAATGAAAAGAGTTGAAATTTATGAATTATCTTGACGGAATTAATTCTCCGAAAGATATTAAAAAGCTGAATATAGACGAGCTTGAAGCTTTATGCGGCGAAATCAGAGAGTTTATGATTGATTCCGTTTCGAAAACGGGCGGTCACCTTGCGTCGAATTTAGGGGTTGTTGAACTGACGGTTGCAATTCACAAGGTTTTTAGTTCTCCGACTGACCAGATTGTTTTTGATGTTGGACATCAGTGCTATACACATAAGATTTTAACCGGCAGAAAAAACGACTTTTCCACTTTAAGACAGGAAGACGGAATCAGCGGATTTACGAGGAGAAATGAAAGTGAGCACGATATTTTTTCATCGGGCCATTCTTCAACCTCAATTTCCTCTGCAATCGGTCTCGCTAAGGCTAAGGCGCTTAAAGGTGATAAGGGCAAGGTTATTGCAATTATAGGCGACGGCGCGCTAACCGGCGGACTTGCATATGAAGCGCTTAACAACTCGGGTAATGAAAACAGTAACCTTATTGTTATTCTCAATGATAACGATATGTCGATTAGCAAGAATGTCGGCTCAATGGCGAAGAATTTAACAACCATAAGAACCTCGCCTAAGTATGCAACTTTTAAGTCTAAATGGAGCCGAAGAATTGCAAAGATTCCGAAAATCGGCTCGAAGCTGACCACAACCATTACGCTTATCAACCAACAAATCAGAAAAAGGGTTTACAAAAACACCTTCTTTGAAGATTTGGGGTTCAGATATTACGGTCCAATTGACGGTCACGACCTTGATGCGCTGATTGATGCGCTCAGCGTTGCAAAGACGCATAATCATTCTGTTTTAATTCATATAAACACCGTTAAGGGCAAGGGATATGAATTTGCCGAGCAGGACCCTTCAAAGTTCCACGGCATAGGTAAGTTTGATATTAATACAGGCGAGCCGTTGAGTTCGGGTAAAAATTTCTCATCGGTTTTCGGTGATTCGCTTATCCATCTTGCAGATAATGATTTTCGGTTCTGCGCCGTAACAGCGGCAATGGGCTCGGGAACGGGACTTTCCGAATTTGAAAAGAGATTTCCGAAAAGGTTTTTTGATGTAGGAATTGCAGAGCAGCATGCGGTAACATTTTCCGCAGGACTTGCAAGAAACGGACTGCTTCCTGTTTTTGCTGTTTATTCAACCTTTCTTCAAAGGTCGTATGACCAGCTTATTCATGATATTGCAATGCAGAATCTGAAGGTGATTTTCGGCATAGACAGAGCCGGTTTCGTTGGCGAGGACGGCGAAAGTCATCAGGGCTTGTTTGATACTGCATATCTTATGAGCGTTCCGAATTTAACGGTTTTTGCACCTGCGTATTACGATGAGCTTTCATCAATGCTGTATCAGGCGGCATACAGGGAAAGCAACGCTGTTGCAATAAGGTATCCGAGAGGCACTGAAGGCGAAAAACCGACAGGATACGAGTATTTAAAAGAAAATTATTCCGTTTTCGGCGACGAAGAGCATTCAGAAACGGCTATAATCACTTATTCACGGGAGTTTTCAGAGTGTTATAAGGCTTTTGAAAAGCTGAACACTCTGGCTGAAAACAGCGTTATTCTTATAAAGCTGACTAAGAGTAAACCAATTGATGAAAGTGTTTGCGAGCATCTCGGTAAAGTTAAAAGGATTATTTTTGCCGAGGAAGGAATTAAGCACGGAGGAGTCGGCGAGTGTTTTGCTTGTGTGTTGGAGGAAAACGGAATTGACGCTTCTTATAAGCATATTGCAGTTGAAGGATTTGTTAAGCAGGCAAGTGTTAAATCACAGATAAAAAAATATCATCTTGACTGCGATTCCATAGTTGAAGAGGTACTTGGATTTAATGGCTAATAAAATAAGACTTGACGTAGCTGTTTTTGAAGGCGGATATGCCCCTTCAAGAGAAAAGGCGAAAGCGATAATTATGGCAGGTCAGGTTTATGTAAACAATCAAAAGGCGGATAAGGCAGGAATTATGATTAACCCCGAGGACAAGCTTGAGGTTAGGGGAAACTCTCTCAAATATGTTTCAAGGGGCGGACTGAAGCTTGAAAAGGCGATGAAGGAATTTCCGATAGAGCTTGATAGCAAAATCTGTATGGATGTCGGCGCGTCAACCGGCGGATTTACTGATTGTATGCTTCAAAACGGTGCAATCAGGGTTTACAGCATTGATGTTGGTTACGGTCAGCTTGCATGGAAACTCAGAACCGATGAACGGGTTATCAATCTTGAAAGAACCAATTTCAGATATGTAACCGATGAACAGGTTAAGGATAAAATTGATTTCTCAAGCGTTGATGTTTCGTTTATTTCGCTTAAACACATTCTTCCTGTTTTAAACAACCTTTTAAATGATTGCGGTTCGGCAGTTTGCCTCATCAAGCCTCAGTTTGAAGCAGGAAAGGATAAGGTCGGCAAAAAAGGCGTTGTTCGCGATATGGCGGTTCATCTTGAGGTTGTTGAAAACGTTATTGAAATGTGCATATCAAACGGATTTTCCGTTGAGGGGCTTAGCTTTTCCCCGATTAAAGGACCCGAAGGAAATATTGAATACCTTATATACATAAAAAAATCCGATGAACCCATTGTTTCTTCATCGGTTAATGCAAACGAAATAGTTAATCACTCACACAGTGAACTGGATAAATGATATGAAGATTTCTGTTTTTTCAAAAATGAACAGTGAAAGCACGTATGAGCTTTGCAAAAATACAGTTGATGTGCTTTCTAAATTCTGTGAAAAAGTTTATATATGCGAAAAGTTTAAAGATAGATTTGACGCAAATGTTTGCTTCGCAAAGGAAGATGAGCTAATGAGTCTTTGCGACCTTGCGATTGCAATCGGCGGCGACGGAACAACTCTATCCGTTGCCAAAGAGGCTGCAATTTCAGGAAAAATGGTTCTTGGAATTAATGCCGGCAGACTTGGCTTTATGAGCGGACTTGAAAAAAATGAACTTGATTTGCTGAATAAACTTGCAGATAATGAATTTTCGGTTGATGAAAGAATGATGATTAAAGCCGAGGTGTTCAGAAAGGACGGCTCGTGTTCAACCTATCATTGCCTTAATGACGCTGTTATTACCAGAGGCGGACTTGCAAGGCTTATTGATATAAGAGTTATGAGCGAAAACAGGCTTATAACCGAAACAAGGGCGGACGGAATGATTGTTTCAACTCCAACCGGCTCAACGGCGTATTCAATGGCTGCAGGCGGACCTGTGTTAAGTCCTGATAATTCCTGCTTTGTTGTTACTCCGATTTGTCCGCATTCGCTGCTTAATCGAAGCGTTGTTTTTCCTTCGGATAAATCAATGACTCTCTTCGTTGAAAACGATGTTGACAACAACGCCTTCCTCGCAATTGACGGAAAGGAATCCATCCCGATTGACAACGAAACAAAGATATCTATTTCAAAAAGCGAATATACAGCTAAGCTTATTAAAATAAAACCCGATAATTTTTATGAGATTCTCAGAAAGAAGATAATTGAAAGGCGATACTGATATGAAAAAACGCAGACAGGCAAAAATAATCGAACTCATCTCTGCTAATGAGATTGAAACTCAGGAGGAGCTTCAGGCACTTCTTATTGAATACGGTTTTGAGGTAACTCAGGCAACTATTTCAAGAGATATTAAAGAACTCAGACTTGTTAAAGAATTATCTGCAAAAGGAAAGTATTATTATTCAACAGGTAAAAGAAACAGTGAAAACGCTCAACAGAGAGCAGGAAGTATATTCAACGAATTAATTATTAAAATTGACTATGCGATGAACATTGTTTTTATAAAATGCTTTCCGGGTATGGCAAACGCTGTATGTGCGGCAATCGACGGAATGAATCTTGACGAAATTCTCGGTTCAATCGCAGGAGACGATACTATATTCATACTTTGCAGAAACGAAGATGCTTCAATGGAATTTACTTATAAACTGAGGAAGATGTTAAATGCTTAAAAGCCTGAATATTGAAAATATTGCGGTTATTGAAAAAGCTGAAATAGAGTTTTCTTCGGGCTTCAATGCTCTGACGGGTGAAACGGGTGCAGGTAAATCAATCCTTGTTGATTCAATCAGCGCCGTTCTTGGAGAAAGAACTTCAAAGGAACTTGTCAGAAACGGTGCCGATAGTGCATATGTAAGCGCTGTTTTTGAAGATATTGAGGATGATGTTAAAGAAAAACTTGAAGAATATGATATTCCGATTGATGAAGAGGATTCTTTGATTATTTCAAGAAAAATATCCTCTCTCGGAAAATCGTCCTGCAAGATTAACGGAAAAAACGTAACCGTTTCAATGCTCAGGGAACTCGGAATGCTGCTTGTTAATATTCACGGACAGCACGATTCCCAGGCGCTTTTGAATCCGGATTATCACTTTAAATTCCTTGATATGACCGGAAAGAACGAAGATATACTTGAAAGCTATAAAAATAGTTTTAAAGAGCTTGTTTCAATAAGAAAGCATCTTAAATCGCTTACTGCAGATGCAGACACTAAAGACCGCGAGCTTGAAATACTTGAATATCAAATAAAAGAGATTGAAGGTTCCGAGATTAAAATCGGCGAGATTGAGGAGCTTCAAAACAGAAAGAAAGCCATCCTAAACTCTCAGCAGATAACCGAAGCCGTCGGCAGGGTTTTAACATATCTTAACGGCGACGACGAAGCAATGGGAATTGAAGGGCTTATTTCAAGCGCTCAAAATGATATTAAATCGCTTTCTGATTTCGATAGTGATTTTATGAGGATAAACGAGCTTCTTTATTCAATGAATGATGTTGCCGAACAGTTAAAGGACGTTTCGCTTAGCAAGCTTTCCTCTGTTGATTATAATGAAAACGAACTTGAATTGCTCGAGGGCAGACTTGATTTACTTTTGAATTTATGCTCAAAGTACGGAGGCAGCGAGGAAGCTGTTTTAAACTACCTTGAAAACGCAAAGGCAAAGAAAAATATGTTTGATAATTCTGAGGAGGAGCTTGAAAAGCTCAATCTTGAATACGATAAACATTTTTCAACCACTTTGAAACTTGCCGAAAATCTCTCTTCTTACAGAAAATCGCTTGCCTTAAAACTTGAAAACGACGTTAAAGAGCAGCTTGTTTTTCTTGATATGCCTAAAATTCAGTTCAAGGTTAATTTTGAAAAAGGAAACTTGTCTTCAAACGGCTTTGATAAAATTGAATTTCTTATTTCAACTAATCCGGGCGAACCGCCGAAACCGCTTTCAAAGATTGCGTCAGGCGGCGAGCTTTCAAGAATAATGCTTGCAATTAAGAACATCATCGCTAAAAACGACAGTATATCAACGCTGATATTTGATGAAATAGACACCGGCGTCAGCGGAAGAGCGAGCAGAAAGATTGGTCTGAAGCTAAAAGAGGTCAGCAATCACACTCAGGTTATCTGCGTAACCCATTCTGCTCAGATTGCCTCTCTTGCGGATTCTCATATGCTTATAAGCAAGAGTTTTGAGAATGATAAAACATATACTAAAGTCAGCAAGCTTGATTTTGAAGAAAGAAAGATGGAGCTTGCAAGAATAATGGGCGGACTTGAAATAACGGAAAATCTCCTTCAGTCTGCTGAAGAATTATTGAATAACTAATATCCTAAGGAGAATAAAACTATGGGAGTTTATGAAGAATTAATTGAAAGAGGGCTTATAGCTCAGGTAACAAACGAAGAAGAAATCAGAACTATGGTAAACAGCGGAAAAGCAAAGTTCTATATCGGATTTGATTGCACTGCAGACAGCTTAACAGCAGGTCACTTTATGGCGCTTACTCTTATGAAACGCTTACAGATGGCAGGCAATCAGCCAATTGCCTTAATCGGCGGAGGAACAACAATGATTGGCGACCCCTCAGGAAGAAGCGATATGAGAAAAATGCTTACCCGAGAGGATATTGACCATAACGCTGAATGTTTCGGAAAGCAGATGGAGCGTTTTATTGAATTTGGCGAAGGCAAGGCTCAGATGGTTAATAATGCCGACTGGCTGCTTAATTTAAACTATGTTGATGTTTTAAGAGAGGTTGGCGCATGCTTTTCTGTTAACAATATGCTCAGAGCAGAATGCTATAAACAGAGAATGGAAAAGGGCTTATCCTTTTTTGAATTTAACTATATGATTATGCAGAGCTATGATTTCTACTATCTTTTCCAGAACTATGGCTGTAATATGCAGTTTGGCGGAGACGACCAGTGGAGCAATATGCTTGGCGGTACTGAGCTTATCAGAAAAAAGCTCGGCAAGGACGCTCACGCAATGACCATAACTCTTCTGACCGACTCCCAGGGAAGAAAAATGGGCAAAACCGCAGGCAATGCCGTATGGCTTGACCCAAAGAAAACAACTCCGTATGAATTTTATCAGTATTGGAGAAATGTTGATGACGCAGATGTTCTTAAATGCATCAAGATGCTGACCTTCCTTCCTCTTGATGAAATCAAGAAAATGGAAAGCTGGGAGGGAAGCGAGCTTAACAAGGCGAAGGAAATCCTTGCTTTCGAGCTTACTAATCTTGTTCACGGCGAGGAAGAGGCTAACAAGGCGCAGAGCGCTGCAAGAGCTCTCTTCTCACAGGGCGCGGATGATTCAAATATGCCGAAAACAACTGTTGAGGAAGCAGACCTTGAGGACGGAAAAATAACCGTTGTTTCTCTTATGATTAAAGCTGAGCTTATCAAATCTAACGGAGAAGGCAGAAGGCTTATTCAGCAGGGAGGCGTAAGTCTTAACGGTGAAAAGGTTACGGATGTTTTTGCAACTGTTACAGCTGACGACCTCAAAGAAGGCGTAACCGTTAAAAAAGGTAAGAAGGTTTTCCATAAATTTGAAATGTAATTCATATGATATTGGGGAGGGTCTCCGTGCCCTCCCATTGCTTAGTTATTTGGTGATAAAAAATGAACGATGTTGAAAAAAGAATTAATGATTTAAGGGCTCAGCTAAAGTATCATTCCGATAGATATTATAATGATGACGCGCCTGAAATTGAGGATTATGAATACGATATGATGATGAGGGAGCTAAAAGCTCTCGAGGATAAATATCCCGAATACGACAGCGTTGATTCTCCGACGAAAAGAGTTGGCGGAAAAGCCGATAACTCTTTTGAAAGCGTTGAACATACTGTTCGTATGGAATCACTTCAGGATGCGTTTTCCAAGGAAGAAATCCTTGACTTTGACAAAAGGGTTAAAGAAAGCGTAAGCTCGGCAAACTATGTTGTTGAGCCGAAAATTGACGGGCTTTCCGTAAGCTTGGAATATGTTAACGGTGAATTTTTCAGAGGCTCAACGAGAGGCGACGGAAACACGGGAGAGGACGTAAGCGGAAATCTTCGCGTTATAAGAAATATTCCCTTAAAACTTAATAAAGCTCTTCCTTATATTGAGGTCAGGGGCGAGGTTTATATGCCCAAAAAGAGCTTTGAAAGAGTTGTTGACCGTCAGCTTTTAAATGATGAAAAACCCTTTAAAAATCCCCGTAATGCTGCCGCAGGCTCACTCAGACAAAAGGACAGCAAGGTTGCGGCGACAAGGGGACTTGATATTTTTGTTTTCAATGTTCAGCAGATTGAGGGCTATGAACTGACCTCGCATAAGCAGAGCCTTGACTTCTTAAAGGAGCTTGGATTTAATACAATACCTTTCTATGAAAGAGTATCAGGCATTGAAGAGGCTTTTAAATGTGTTGAAGCAATCGGTGAAAAACGCGGCGAGCTTGAATTTGATATAGACGGCGCCGTTATCAAGGTTGATGATTTTTCTCAGCGCGAGATACTTGGCTCAACTGCAAAGTTTCCCAAATGGGCAGTTGCTTTCAAATATCCGCCGGAGGAAAAACAAACAAAACTTCTCGATATTGAAATAGCTGTTGGCAGAACAGGCGTTTTAACTCCTACTGCAGTTTTAGAGAGCGTTCACCTTGCAGGAACAACTGTTTCAAGGGCAACGCTTCATAATCAGGATTTTATAAACGAAAAAAATGTTAATATCGGCGATATTGTAACGGTAAGAAAAGCCGGAGATATTATTCCCGAGGTTCTCTGTGTTAACGAGAAACATTCTCAGGGAGCGTTTATTTACCCTGATATTTGTCCCTCCTGCGGAGAAAGAGTTGTTCGTGAAGAGGGCGAAGCAGCAATCAGGTGTATTAATCCCGAATGTCCTGCACAGCTTCTTCGCAATCTCATTCATTTCTGTTCAAGGGACGCAATGGATATTGAGGGGCTCGGACCATCAATAATCGAAACCTTTGTTAACGAGGGAATGATTAAAAAAACCTCGGATATTTATCATCTTGATAAAGAAAGAATTGCCGCGCTTGAAGGTTTTAAGGAAACAAGCGCAAACAACATTATAAACAGCGTTGAAAAATCAAAACAAAACGACCTCGGAAAGCTTATTTTTGCCCTTGGCATACGCCATATCGGCGAGAAAGCTGCAAAGCTTTTAAGCAATGAGTTTAAAACGATTGACGCTCTTATTCAGGCAAGTGAAGAGGATATTTTAAACATAGAAGGCTACGGCGCAGTTATGGCTAAGGCTGTTGTTGATTTCTTTAAAACAGAAAGTGCTGCCGAGCTTATTGAAGAGCTTAAATCTGCCGGTGTTAACACTAAATCCAAAACAGTTATTAAGGATAACCGTTTTGAAGGGAAAACCTTTGTTTTAACAGGAACTCTTGAAAGCTTTAAGAGGAGCGAGGCTTCAAAGATTATTGAAGGCTTCGGAGGTAAAACCTCTTCGAGCGTTTCCAAGAAAACGGATTATGTTTTAGCAGGTGAAGCCTCCGGCTCAAAGCTCGATAAGGCAAACGCACTCGGAGTTGCCGTAATCAGCGAAGATGAATTTAAAGAGATGATTAAGTGATGGAAGAAGTTAGAAAAAAACAAAAACTAAATAAAAAAATAATGCGTATATTTGTTATCGTGACGGCTGTATTCCTATTTGCTTACATCGGAATTGCGCCTGCCGTAACAAATTCAGAAATCGCATCCGTTTTAAACTACGCCTGCGATATTCTTGTTGTTGTTTCGCTTATTCTCGTTTTATACTATTATTCAAAATATTCAAAGCTTGAATTATTCTTAAATGATGTTGAGGCTGAAATAAACGACCATGGATATTATTTCACTGCAAGGCAGGAGAGAGAAATCGAGCCGTATTTGAACGCAGTTGAAGCAGACCTTAAAAACAACGGCTTTACAATTGATAAAAACCTTGAGCTTTCAGAACTTCCCTTTGATGCAAGAGCATTAAAAATGAAAGAGTTTTTTTATCTCGTCTGTGTCGATGAGCTTGATAAAAATGATGTTGTTGCATATCTTGACTCGGCAATTTACGATGTTTCAGTCGGAAACCTCAGAAGAAAAGGAAACTGTGTTGTTGCATTTTTCTGCTCGTCTGTTGATGAAGATGCGCTTTCTCTATCAAAGGCAGTTACTGCAATGGGAAGAAAGAACCAGCTTAAGTTTACGGTTGCGATAACTGATGTAAAAGAAGGCAAGGTGTATTTTTCGGGACTATATCCAACAAAGTGTCAGCAGATGACGGCAAATTATATAATGAAATGCGAAGTTCCGATTGACGGAAAATATTTTGGAAAGGAAAAACTTCCGTTTCAGTATGAACTCGAAGAGAAAATGAAGAAATTTACAATAAAAGATTTTAAAGACGGCACATTTTCCGTTCATTAAAAGGAGTAGACTATGAATCAGGCAGAAAAGTATATTGAAACTATCAGGGGCAAAAAGGTTGCCCTTGTTGGTATGGGAGTTGCTAATACTCCGTCGGCAAAGTTTTTAGCTCAGCACGGCATAGAGGTTTATGCCTGCGACAAAAGGGATAAGGAATATATAGGAAAGGAAGTCTGCGAAGAGCTTGAATCGCTCGGCGTTAAGTTTTCGCTCGGAGAAAACTATCTCGATATTCTTCCTCAAATGGATATTGTTTTCCGCTCCCACGGTATTCTTCCTTTTCAGAACGAATGGATAGGCGAGTGCATTGAAAGAGGGCAGAAGGTTACAACCGAAATGGAGGTATTCTTTGAATACTGCCCGTGTAAAATCTTTGCAATAACAGGTTCAAACGGCAAAACAACTACAACAACACTTATTTCAAAAATGCTTGAAGCAGAGGGAAACCGTGTTTTTCTCGGAGGAAATATAGGCAAGGCGCTAATGCCCTGTCTTGATGAAATAACCGAAAACGACATTGCAGTTGTTGAGCTTTCCTCCTTCCAGCTTTTAACAATGGGAAATCTGAAAAACAAGCCCGATGTTGCGGTTGTTACGAATATTGAATGCACCCATCAGGACCATCATATTTCGCTTGATGAATATGTTGATGCAAAAAGAAACATTCTTATCTATCAGAATGAAAGTCAGCGCACTGTTCTTAATGCGGACTGCGATTATTCGATAAAGAACAGAGTTTATCACGATATGAGGTATGATGTTCGCGGAAAGCTTTATGAGTTTTCAATTAAACATAGGGTTGATAACGGCGCCTATATGGAGCCCGAAAGCGGCAACATATACTATACAGAAAACGGAAATGAAACTCTTATAATGAATAAGAGCGATATAGTTATACCCGGCGACCATAATATTGAAAACTACTGCACTGCAATTTCTGCAGTATGGGGATACGTCAAGCCTGAAACAATCAAAAACATTGCTCAGACCTTTGGCGGAGTTGAACACAGAATTGAGTTTGTTCGCGAATATAAGGGAGTTAAATACTATAATGATTCCATTGCAACCTCGCCGAGCCGTGTTATAAGCGGACTTAAGGCTTTCGGAAGGAAGATAATTGTTATAATGGGCGGTTCGGATAAGGGTAACGATTTAACCGAAATGGTGCCGTATATTCTGAAATACTGCAAGGTTCTTGTGTTAAACGGAACAACGGCAAACAGAATATACTGCGCTGTAACAAGCAATCCGAACTTTGAGAGCAGCGGATTGAAGGTTATTATGACAAATAATCTTGAAAACGCTCTTGCAAAGGCAAAGGACGAAGCAAAGAGCGGCGACATAGTTTCTCTGTGTCCTGCATGCCCTGCATTTGACCAGTTTAAAACATTTGAATACAGGGGTAGAAAATTTAAGGAAATGGTAAATAATTTTGATGACTGATATAAACACTAAAGACTTATTATTGAAACTAACATCAGCTACGGGTGTAAGCGGTGCTGAGGAAAACATTGTTGAGGTATTAAAAGAAATACTTTCAAAATACGGAGATGTCAGCGTAGACAGAATGAATAATGTGTTCTGCACGTTCGGAGAGGGTTATCACTTCCTTCTTGACGCACATCTCGACGAAATCGGAATGATTGTAACCGGAATAACCGATGACGGATTCGTTAAGGTTAACAAATGCGGCGGAATTGATAATCGAATGCTTTTGTCGCACGAGGTAAGCATTTGGACAAAGAACGGGGAAGTTAAAGGAATCTTTTCAACTCTTCCTCCCCATCTTCAAAATGCGGGTGATGAAAAGAAAATTCCAAGTCTTGATGATGTTTCGATTGATATCGGATTCAAGAAGGAGGAAGCCGAAAAGCGCGTGAGCCTTGGCGACAGAGTAACCTTCAAGCGCAATTTCACACCTCTGCTCGGCACTCAGATTTCCTCTTCCGTGCTTGACGACAGAAGCGGAATTGCCGCAATTATTCTTGCAATTGAAGAGCTTAAGGACATTAATGCAAAGATTACCGTTCTGTTTTCAACTCAGGAGGAACTTGGAGGAAGAGGGGCAAAAGTAGGACCATACGGAAGAAATGTTGACGAAGCTATTGCAGTTGATGTTTCTTTCGGTTATTCTCCTTTATGTAAGAAGAGCGATTGCAAGGAAATGGGTAAAGGCGCAATGATTGGCGTTTCTCCGATTTTAGATGCTAAAATGTCGCAGGATTTAATTGAAACAGCAAAGGAAAACGAAATACCTTATCAGATTGAGGCTATGGGAACAGGCAGCACCGGAACTAATGCCGACGATATAACGACTAATCAGTTTGGTATAAGAACTGCATTAATTTCAATTCCAGAAAAATATATGCACTCTCCGATAGAAATTGTTGACACAAAGGATGTTGAAAGTGTCGGCAGACTTATTGCAGAGTATGTTAAGAAGAAAGCGGGTGAGATTAATGCTTAAGGACTTGTGCTTGTTAAACGGAACCTCGGGCGACGAGGGAAGAGTTCGAGAATACATTATTAATCAGATAAAGGATTACTGCGACTACGAAACAGACGCACTCGGTTCTGTTATCGCATACAAAAAAGGAAGAAAAACTCCGAACAAAAAGGTTTCCTTCAACGCACATATGGATGAGGTTGGTTTTATTATTACAGATATAACCGACGAAGGTTATCTTCGCTTTTCAACTGTCGGCGGAATTGATTGCCGTGTTTGCCTTGATAAGGTTGTTGATATAAACGGAGTTAAAGGCGTTATAGGCGACAAGGCATATCATCTTCTTGACGAAGAGGAGAGAAAGACTGCGCCTTCCTTTGATAAACTATTAATTGATATAGGCGCATCTTCAAGGGAAGAAGCCGAAAAGGTTGTTTCGCTCGGTGATTTTGCATACTTTGAAAGCGAATACTACGAATTCGGCGACGGATTTATAAAGGCAAAAGCTCTTGATGACAGGATTGGCTGTATGTTCTTAATCAAGCTGATTCAAAGTGATTTGGAGTATGACACTGTTTTCTGCTTTAATGTTCAGGAAGAGGTTGGATTGAGAGGAGCGCAATGCACTTCATTTTCGATTCAAAGTGATATTTCAATAATCCTCGAGGCAACAACTGCCGCCGACCTTGACGGCGTTTCAGGCTCCGACAGGGTTTGCGTTGCAGGAAACGGCCCCGTTGTTTCGTTTATGGACAGAAGAACAGTTTATGACAGAGGACTTTATAATCTTGCCATGAGTACGGCACGAGAAAACTCTATTCCTTGTCAGACAAAAACGAAGGTTGCAGGCGGAAATGACGCCGGCGCAATTCAGGTCAGCGGAAAGGGAAGCAGGGTTTGCGCGATTTCTCTGCCCTGCAGATATATTCATTCGGCGTCAAGCGTTGTTAAAAAGAGTGATATTGAAAACACTGAAAAGCTTATAATTAAACTTATGGAAAAGATTTATGATTGAAAAAATTAACGATATAAGCGAGCTTTCATCATGGGATAAACGAGACATTTTTTCTGTTCGCATTCTTGCGCTAATAGAGGCTTACGGAACATCGTATCCGTTTGCGCTTTTCTATGCTCAGAGATTTGAAGGAAAGATAACTGCAATTCTGAGTAAGCTTGATAATGATTATACTTTGAGTGTTGCCGGCGGATATGATGAAGAGGAAATAGCGCATTTCCTTATTGTAACGGGTTATTCAAGTGTTCTTTGCAGTAGTGATGTTAATCTCTTTTCAAAATATGATGAGGGAATTATTATGCAAAGCAGGAAAAAGATTGAGTTCAGTCTTGAAAATGCTACTGTTGATGAATACCCTAAATTAATGGATTTATATAATTTTATTGACTATAACTCACAGGACTTTAAGGCTTGGTATGTTGATATAAGCCACAGAATTCGCCATGGAAGCGCAAAGGCGTATACTCTCAACAAGGATGAAAGAGTTATTTCCTCCGGTATACTTTCATCAATTATTGAGGGATATGCTGTTTTAAGCGCAGTCCGGACAGAAAATGAATTTCGCGGTATGGGCTACGGTTCAATGCTTGTTTCATATATTTGCAATGATGTTAACGGAATTGTTTACTTAATGCGTGATGAAGGTATGAACGAAAGCTTCTATCAAAGAATTGGCTTTGAAGATACGGGAAGATGGAGAATGTACAGATGAATCCTTTTTTCAAAATAGACGAAAGAATTGAAAACGCTTCCGAAAAAGCTCTAAGACTCTGTAAAAAGCATTTTGAGCGAATTGATGAAATAACCGAGTATAATCAGAACAAGGTTTTGAAAGCGTTTATTGATAACAGAATAAGTGAGATGAATTTCGGCTCGTCAACAGGTTACGGCTACGGCGACGCAGGCAGGGAAGCTCTTGATAAAGTCTGGGCTCAGGTTTTCGGAGCAGAGGACGCCCTTGTCCGCCATAATTTCACCTGCGGAACACATACCCTTGCTGTTGCACTCTTCGGCGTTCTTCGCCCCGGAGATAATATGCTCTGCGTAACGGGAACCCCATACGATACGATTCATAATGTTATCGGAATTAAAGGAAGCGAAATGGGCTCTTTAAAGGATTTTGGAGTAAACTATGACGAGGTTCCTTTAAAAGACGAAAAGCCCGATTATGATGCTATTGAAGAGGCTGTTAATGATAGCACAACAATGGTTTATATTCAGCGCAGCCGAGGCTACGAGCTTCGTCCGTCACTGAGAATTGAAGAGATTGAAAAAATAATTAAGATTGCCAAGAAAAAGAATCCTTCCGTTATCGTTATGGTTGATAACTGCTACGGCGAATTTGTTCAAAAAGCCGAGCCTTGCGAGGTTGGCGCAGATTTAATAGCAGGCTCGCTGATAAAAAATGCGGGAGGCGGAATCGCAAGGACGGGCGGTTATATTGCAGGAAAGCACGACCTTGTTGAAAAATGCTCATACAGGCTGACAACGCCCGGTCTCGGCAAAGAGGTTGGCGCAACGCTCGGAATGAACAGAGAGCTGTATATGGGACTTTATTTTGCTCCGCATACGGTCGGTGAAGCGCTTAAGGCTGCTGTTTATATTTCAGCCTTGTATCAGGGCTTCGGGTATCGCGTTACGCCGAAATACGATGAAGAGAGAGCTGATATTGTTCAGTCGCTCGGTCTTGAGAATGAAGAAAGCCTTGTTGCTTTTTGTCAGGGGGTTCAAAGCGGAAGCCCCGTTGACAGTTTTCTTCTTCCCGAGCCGTGGGATATGCCCGGTTACGACAGCAAGGTTGTTATGGCTGCCGGCGCATTTACGCTTGGTTCATCAATTGAGCTTTCAGCGGACGCGCCGATAAGAGAACCTTTTTATGCCTGGATTCAGGGCGGACTGAATTTTCACAGTGCAAAAACCTGCGCGCTCCTTGCAGCTCAACAGATGTTAAACAAAGGATTACTGAAAGGTGTTTAAAATGGACTATAATTACAGCGGAATATCTCCTCAAAGCATTGAACTTTTATGCCTTAACAGATTCAATGATTCAAGGAAGTTTTATGAAGAGCATAAAGAGGAACTTAAACAGGGAATAACTGTTCCTTTAAGACAGATGGTTCTTGATTTATCCGAGCTTCTTTATGATATTGACGATAAGATGTATCTCGACCCCGTCCGTGCTGTTTCAAGAATTTACAGAGACACGAGGGGACAGCGTTCAAAAATAAAATATCGTGAGAATATGTGGATATTCTTCAGGAGATACAAGAAGGAATACCCTTCTGCGCCGTTTTATTATTTTGAATTTACTCCCGATTCATATGGCTACGGACTTGCTTTCTGGACTTGGAGAGCGGCTGACTTCCGTGTTGTTCATAAAATGATAATGGAACAACCGAAAAGATTTATGAAAGCCGTTAAGGCGTGTGCAGATGCAGGCTTCTCTTTTGAATGCAGAGATTATTATAAAAAAGAGGTTTATCCCGATGCTCCAAAAGAGCTTAAACCGTTTCTTTTAGCCAAGAATTTCGGATTCTACTATAATGCTTTTGATATGGAAAGAATTAACTCACCCGAAATTATTAATGAAATGAAGCTTGCATTTGATATTGCAAGACCGATGTATGAATTTTTGATTGAAGCTCACGGAAGAATGATGAGCGAAGGCTTGATAAAACCGGAGGAATAATTATGCTCAACCTTGTTCTCGGAAGGGCAGGCAGCGGAAAAACGGAATTTGTTTTTTCTAAAATAAAGGAGCTTGTTGAAAATAGTAACAGCGAAATAGTTTTGCTGACCCCTGAGCAGTTTTCTTTCATCTCTGAAAGAAGGCTTTTATCAGACTTGGGAGAAAGTAAGCTTAATAGAGTTTCCAACCTTTCTTTTTCACGGCTTTCAAATGAAATATCAAGGCTCTGCGGCGGAGCTTCACTCCCTGTTTTAACAAAGGGCGCAAGAGCTGTTATGATGAAAAAGGCTATCCAGAGCGTTTCGGATAGTCTTGTTTTGTTTAATAAAAACACAACGAGTAACTCATTCATAACAAGCGTGCTTAAAATATATGATGAGATGAAATCTTGCCGAGTTTTTGTTGACGACATATTAAAGGCAAGCGAAAACGTTGAAAAAGATATGCTCAAAATGAAGCTGAAGGATATTGCGCTTATAATTGATGCGTATGACGCGCTTATAGAGGGCGAATATTTTGATAGCGAAAACGAGCTTACAAGGCTATATGAAAAGCTGGTTAAGGTTGATTATTTCTCCAAAAAAACGGTTTTTATAGACGGATTTTCAGGCTTTGTTGCTCAGGAATATAAAATCCTTGAGGTTATATTGAAACAGAGCAGTGAGGTATACATAACCCTCTGCACCGATAATGATTTTAAATGCGAAAACTCTCTGTTTTCCTATGTTAATTCCAATATAGGCATACTGAAGGGTGTGGCGCAGAAAATAGGCTGCAGTATTAATGAAGAAATTGTTCTTTCAGATAATAAAAGAGCAAAGAATGAAGAGCTGAAGGCAGTTGAAGAATTTGCACTTTCAAACATAAAAAAGGAGCTTCCTGCTGAACCTGAAAACGTTTCTCTTTTCAGCGCAAAAAACATTTCGGACGAATGCGATAACACTGCAAGGGAAATTTCAAAATTACTTCGCGTCGGCTATCGGGCTAAGGATATAACTGTTATTTGCAGAGACCTTAATAAATACCAGAGCGAGCTGCAGTTTTCTTTTGATAAATATAACATTCCCTATTTCAATGATGAAAGGCAGTTGATTTCTTCTCAACCGCTCATTATGCTTGTTAATTTCTTAATGAGGTCGGTTATCTATTCGCTGAGAAGCGAGGATATTTTTTCACTTTTAAAAACAGGCTTATGCGAGCTTGATGAAAATGATATTAACCTTCTTGAAAATTATGTTTACATATGGAACATTAACGGCAGTAAGTGGAAAAATGAATTTACCGAAAGCCCGAGAGGCTTTGCCGAGGAAATGAGCGATGCCGATAAAGCGGAGCTTGAAAGAATTAATAACAGCAGAAGATATATTATTGATATAATTCTTAAATTTAAAAAGAGATGCAAAAACGGCGGTATCGAGGATATATGCAAGGCGGTTTATTTTGCTCTTATTGATTTATCGGCGGATGAAAATTTAAAAGAACTTGCTGTTTCCCTTGATAAAAACGGCAAATCCCATCTTGCCCTCCAGCAGGAAAGAATCTGGGATTTGCTTATGGAAATTCTTGATAAGCTTGCCGTAACAGGCAGAAATGAAACTGTTACGCTCAGGGATTTTTACAGCCTTTTTTCTCTTATGATTTCAAATGAGGACCTCGGCTCAATCCCTGCCGGGCTTGATAATGTTCAGATAGGCAGTGCTGACAGAATAAGGTGCAACAATCCGAAGGTTATATTTGTTCTCGGCGCGAATGAGGGCGAATTTCCTCAGAGCGTTACCTCTGCAGGACTTCTTAGCGAAAGCGACAGAGAGTCGCTGATTAATAATGATTTTAAGCTTTATTCCTACGGTGCCGCACTTAACGCTCAGGAATTATATTTTGCTTATATGGCACTTTCTTCTGCAAGCGAAAAGCTCTTTGTATCATATATTTCGGGCGGAGAAAAAAACAACGAATCCGTTATTGCGCGCGGAATTAAAGAGGTTTTTGTTAATATTGAAACAAAAAACTCGTCAGACGATGTTTCAATAAATGATATTGAAAGCGATGAAAACGCCTTTGAAATTCTTGCGTCGCATTATAATGATAAAACGGAATTTGTTGCATCGCTTAAAGAGTATTTTTCAAAGAACGAAAAGTATTCTTCAAGAATGCAGGCGGTTAAAAAGCTTGTTGATAATGAAGAGATAATCCTTTCAGATAAAGAGCTTGCTAAAAAGCTATTTAAAAAGGATATGTATCTTTCTGCGTCAAGAATTGAGGATTATTATAACTGCGCATTCAGATATTTTTGTAAATTCGGCTTAAACGCAAGACCGCTTATGAAAGCTGAAATGGACCCGATGCAAACGGGAACGGTTATTCACTATGTTCTTGAAAGAATTATCAAAGAAAAGAACAGCAAAGAACTTTCAAATCTTTCAAAAGAAGAAATAATAATTCTTGTTAACAACGCTCTCAGAGAATATCTGAGTGAAAAAATGGGTAATTCGGATGAGTTTACCCCGAGATTCAAGTATCAGTTTATGCGCCTTTCAAAGATGATTGTTTTTGTTGTTTTAAGACTTTGCGAAGAATTTGCTCAGTCGGATTTTGAAGCAAGGGCATTTGAACTTGAAATAGGCGACGGAAAAGAGGTTGCCTCAAAGGTTATTAAGCTTGACGATGGAGGAAGCATTAAAATCAAGGGCGCAGTTGATAGAGTTGATGTTTTTGAAAAGGATAATAAAAAGTATGTAAGAGTGGTTGATTATAAATCGGGAAATAAAGAATTTCTGATGAGCGATATAATTAACGGATTAAATCTCCAGATGTTTATATATCTTTTCACATTGGCTGAGAGCGAAAGTGATTTCAGCGGAATTTCAAGCGGAGTTTTATATATGCATTCCGCAAGAAGCGTTTACAGTGTTGACAGAAAAAATTCCGATGAAACAGCTAAAAAGGAAAACAGCGATTTCAGAATGAAGGGCGTTGTTTTAAACGATGATGAAAATGAAATTGCCGTTCATATGGAAAAAGAACTCAAGGGAAAATACATTCCCGTTAAATACTCAGCGAAAAACGGACTGAGCGGAAATATTGTTTCGATTGCCCAGATTGGCGCAATATCAAAAAAAGTTGATATGATGATAAAGCAGATGGGCTTGTCGCTGCATAACGGACTCATTTCACAAAATCCGATAAACGGGAAAAATCATAACAAAACCTGCGAGTTTTGCGATTATAAGGACGTTTGCAAAAACAGAACGGAAATAAATAAAAAAGAGCTTGAAGATATAGATAACGAACAAGCGCTTGAAATGATAGAAAAGGAGAGCGAAAATGCCAAAGTGGACTGAGCAGCAAAATAATGCAATAAAAGCAAGAAACAGCAATATTCTTGTTTCGGCTGCAGCCGGTTCGGGCAAAACCGCTGTTCTTGTTGAGCGCGTTATAAAGCTGATTATGGATGAAAGTCTTGATTCCGGAATAGACAGACTTCTTATTGTTACCTTCACAAACGCCGCTGCAGCTGAAATGAAAAACAGAATATCCTCAGCGCTTTATAAAATTCTTAAAGATGAACCGAATAATACCAGAGCACTCAGGCAGCTTTCATTACTCCCGAGCGCAAAAATCTGCACAATAGACTCTTTTTGTATTAATCTTGTTCGTGAAAACTTTTTCAAGCTTGATATTTCTCAGGATTTTTCAATTCTTGATAATTCCCAGCTTCAGTTGATTGAGCAAAACACTATTAATGAAATTATTGAGGAGCATTATAAAAGCGAAAACGAGGATTTCAAGGCGCTTGTTGAGCTTCTTTCATCGGCTAAAAATGATAATGATTTGATTAAGGCGATAAAAAGAATTCAAAACTACATCTCAGCGCAGGCGTTTCCTTTTGACTGGCTTGACGAGGCTTGCGAGCTATATAATCCCGAAACAGAGATAGACGAAAGCTCTTTGAAGGATTATGTTTATTTTGAAATTGAATACGGCGCAAACTATGCAAAAGGATTGATTGAGGACTGCGTAATACATATTGACCCCTTTGATGAAATGGCTGAAAAATACCTTGCCCTTCTAGAAGAGGATATGGAAAGCTTTGAAATGCTCGAAAAAAATCTTGATTCCTCTTGGAACGATATGAAATCGGCAGTTGAAAGCCTATCGTTTTCAAGTATGCCCCGTACTTCAAAAAACTATGAAGGAAGCGCAAAAGCCCTTGTTTCAGGCAGAAGAGAACAGCTTAAAGAAATTGATAAAGACCTTAAAAAGCTTATGGTCTGCACAGCGGAGGAATTTAAGAAAGACAATGAATATCTTTATCCGAAGCTTAAATATCTTTGCAGTATAGTTTCCGAATATAACAGAAAAATGCTTGAAACAAAGAAGGAAATGAACGCTTATTCCTTTTCTGATATAGAGCATTTTGCAATTGATTTGCTGTTTTATAAAGAAAACGGAGCGATTATAAGAACCGAGCTTGCAAAGGAATTTGAAAGCGGATTTTATGAAATTCTTGTTGACGAGTATCAGGATACAAACTCTGCTCAGGATACTCTTTTTGAAATGCTTTCAAACGGCAGAAACAGATTTATGGTTGGCGATATTAAGCAGAGCATATATCGTTTTCGTCTGGCTATGCCGGCTATCTTCAACGATAAAAAGGATAGCTTTAACGACTATGATGAAAATTCAAACTCAGTTAATCAAAAGATTATTCTTGATAAAAACTTTCGTTCAAGGAAGGGTATCTGCGATTACACAAATTTCCTGTTCTCAAATCTTATGAGCAAGAGAATGGGGGAGATTGAATACACCAACGAGGAATACCTCAATTGCGGCGCCGACTATATCGAAAGCGATATTCCGAGCGCTCAGATAAATATTATCAGAACGCCCGAGGGCGAGGACGCTGATGAGTTTGAGGCAAGAAGAATAGCAGAGCTTATTCTTAAAAAGATTGCTTCAAAAGAACAGATTAAGGACGGAAATACATACAGAAACATAAAATTCGGCGATTTTGCGGTTCTTTTAAGATACACTAAAAACAGAATGCCGATTTATGCTAAAGTTTTTAGCGAATACTCGATTCCGTTTGTTGCCGATAACAGAGCGAATCTTTTTGAAAACAACGAGGTTGCCGTTCTTATATCACTGCTTCGGGTTATTGATAATCCGACTCGCGACGTTCCTCTTCTTGCAACGCTGATGTCTGTTTTCTACGGTTATTCTGCCGAGGACATTGCAAGAGCAAGAGAGGGGAGAACCGGGGAAAATCTCTTTGCGTCAATTTGCAGGGACAAAGAAGCTTTTGCCGCATTTCTTGATGACCTTGAAAAATACAGGAAATATGCTGCGTCAATGAGCGTTGAAAGCTTTTTAAGAATGATTATTAGCAGCACTTCATATCTTTCTGTTATAAGCGCTATGGGAAATGCAGAGCAACGCCGTCAGAATGTTTTGCAGCTTCTTAATATTGCAAACAGATTTGACTGCGGCGAAAATGTTGGAATAACTGCGTTTATGAGATATATAGACGCAATTATTGCCTCGGATATGAATGTTGAAAGCGCAAGCGTTGTTCATAATGAAGATAATTGCGTTTCAATAATGAGTGTTCATCAGTCGAAGGGGCTTGAATTTCCTGTTTGTATTTTTGCATCAACAATGCATAGATATAATACCGATGATTTAAGAGACCTTGTTTTAATGAATTATAAACATGGTATAGGGCTTAAAATAAACGATGAGGACGCGCTTATCAGATATAATTCGCTGCAGTATGAATGTATTAAAAACATTAATATCTCAGCTTCTATGAGCGAAAATCTGAGGCTGCTTTATGTTGCGGTAACAAGAGCCAAAGAGCAGTTTATCAGCTTTATTTCTCATAAGGACCCTTTAACACATATTTATAAGCTTTCAAAAAAGATTGCGGGAGGCTATATTTCGCCGATAACCGTAAAACATATAACAAACGACGGCGACTTTCTTTTGCTGACTGCTTTGCTGCATAAAGACGGAAAAAAGCACAGAGAACTGAGCATGGCTGATGTTGAATATAATTCATCCTGGAATTTTGATTTGAAGATTAATCATATAACCGAAAACGCCGAAATCCAGCAGAATAACGATGAAAGCGTTTGTTTCAGTGAAAAAACCGTTAGTGAAATTGCGCAGAAGCTTTCTTTCAGATATGATAAAAGTGTTCTTTCCTCCTTCAGCTCAAAACGTTCGGCTTCCGAGCTTGACGAAAAGGAAAGGGGATATAAGTATTTTGCAAAGGCAAAACCTGCATTTCTTTCAGACTCTTCTCTCACTCCCGCGCAAAAGGGAACCGCAATGCACACCTTTATGCAGTATTGCAACTATGAAAATGCAAAGAACAATCTTGAAAGCGAAATTGAAAGACTTGTTGACTTATCATATCTTTCAGCTGTTCAGGCAAATTCAATAAAAAGAGAAAAACTTGAAGCCTTCTTTAAAAGCGATTTTGCAAAAAGAATGTTTGAAAGCGACAGAATTTTTCGAGAAATAAAGGTTGCCTCGTTTGTTAAAGCGAGAGATATTGAAGAAACCGAATTTGATGACGAAATTCTTGTTCAGGGAATTGCCGACTGCGTTTTTGAAGAAAATGGCGAACTTGTTTTAGTCGATTATAAAACAGATTATGTTAAGAGCGAAGAGGAGCTTCTTGACCTTTATAAAAAGCAGATAGCGTTTTATAAATCAGCTGTTGCAAAAACTCTTAATATGCCCGTTAAAGAGGCAATGTTATATTCCTTTTGCCTTGATAAACCCTGTTTATATAGATGATTAAAAATAAATTTAAAAAAATGCTTGCAATTTACAGCTTCCTTTGTTATAATGCTTTCGTTAAGATATTAAGCGAGGTGAAAACTATGAGAGACGGAATTCATCCAAATTACGAAACATGTACTGTTAGATGCGCTTGCGGTGCAACATATGAAACAAAAAGCACTAAAGGCGATATGAGAGTTGATATTTGTTCAAAGTGCCATCCTTTCTTCACAGGAAAGCAGAAGCTTGTTGATACAGGCGGTCGTGTAGACAGATTCAACAAGAGAATCGCTAAGAAGGCGTAACATTGCAGTAAAATGGCAACAGATTAATGTCTGTTGCCTTTGTTTTGTTTTATTGAAAATTAGGTGAAGCTATGCTTGAATATAAAACGATTGAAAATGAAGCCTCGGATTTCTTTATTGAAAAGAAATCAAGGTTTATCGGATATGCCTGTCCTGTTAAAACTCAGGAGGAGGCAAATGCTTTCATTGCTAAAATTAAATCAAAACATTGGGATGCAACTCATAATGTTTCAGCCTATGTTTTAAGAGAAAACAATATTCAACGCTGTTCTGATGACGGTGAACCGAGCGGAACAGCCGGCGTTCCGGTTCTTGACGTTGTTTTAAAAGAGGGAATTGTTGATGTTTGCGTTGTTGCAACAAGGTATTTCGGCGGAACTCTTCTTGGCGCAGGAGGGCTTGTCAGGGCTTATTCCCATACCTCGAAGATAGCGCTTGAAGCCGGAAATATAATAACCATGGCTCAATGCAGCATTCTTGAAGCAAATGTTGATTACGGTTTTTATGAGCGATTGAATATTCTTTTGAATGATTTTTCTGCAAATGTTCTTAACACGGAGTTTTCAGACAGCGTTAAAATATCATTTTCGGTCAAAGAAACAAATCAAAGTGCTCTTGAAGATAAGCTTACGGATATAAGCAACGGGAAATATAAACTTAAATACCTTAAATCGCAGTTTATGAAAGCGATGTAAAACAGGATGCTTTGGCATCCTGTTTTTTTGATTAAGGCAATTATATAAATTGCCTTAATCGTGATATAACTTCGTTGCGATATATTGCTTTGCAATGCGATATGCCTTCGGCGCGATATGCACTCGCGAGCGAGTGCGTTTCGGTTTACTCGCTACGCTCAAACAATAAGTTATGCGTGGTTCGTGGTTCGTGGCTCGTGGCTCGTTGCTCGCAACTACAATCGGGTGCGGGTGTCCCGCCCGAAATTCCTCATTCCTCATTCCTAATTTCTCATTCGCGCAGCGTACAAATCAAGGGGACACACCTCTTTCAGAGGAATGTCCCCATTGATTTTGGAAACGCGCAGCGAAATTTCCAATCAATTTCGTAAAAAAAAGTATACATTCTGTAAACTTTTATTGACAAATGAATTCTAATGTTATATAATTTTATTTGATTAATAATTTATTAACAATTCTCATTTTAATTATTTCCTTTCATTTCAATTCGGTGCCCGAGGATGCATCGGGCACCGAGAAATCAAAGGAATGATAAATGATGATATATAATTAGTTAAGAGTTAAGAGCGAAGAGTGAAGAGTTGAGGGTGACACACCCGATAATATAGTCGGCACTCAGGGCTCGCAACTACAATCGGGTGCGGGTGTCCCGCCCGAAATTCTTAATTCTTAAATCTTAATTCTTAATTCGCGGAGCGTAGCGAGTAACCGATAACTTGCAACGCGAAACGCGAAACGCGCAACTTTTATAATCTGAGCGCAGCGAGAAACCGACAACTCGGAACTCGGCGCTCGGCACTCGAAACTTAATAAATATGGCTTTTATCGGGAAGGGCAAAATCCGGCGGATACTTGAAAACATAAATTCTGTATGCGGTCAGCCGTTCGGCGCAATTCCCATTAAAATAGCAAACTAAAAAATTACGAAAGGAAGTAATTTCATATGAAATTTTCAAAGAAAATTCTTGCTGCATTTCTTGCAGCATTAATGGCAATCTCTATGATGCCGTTCACGGTGTTTGCGGCTCCTCCGGGAAGCAACACCAGCGGAACAGACATTGGAGGTGGTATCAGTATTGGCGGTGGTTCTACAGCCGTCGGTGAAGATCCTTACCTGACCTTTACCGGCACGGAATCCTTCAGCATCAAAACCAATAATAACGCGAAGAACTGGAACGGAACGCTGCAGTATTCTACGAATTCCAACACATGGACAACATGGAATGGTACTTCACAAATCAGTTCGGTTAATAATGTACTGTATTTGCGTGGAACAGGGAATAGGCAAATAACCGGTAGTAATGATAATTCCAGATGTTGGGTGATTACCACCCAGGGTACTGTTGCCTGCAGCGGTGATATCAGAACGCTTTTGGATTATGCTGATCCTGAGAGTTCCAGTATGGGTGATTATTGTTTTGCTTATTTGTTCTATAATTGTACAAGTCTTACCGAAGCACCGGAGTTACCCGCAACAACCCTGAAAAGGTATTGCTATCAATATATGTTTAATGGCTGCACAAGTCTGACAACGGCGCCGGAGTTACCGGCAACTAGCCTGCAAAGAGATTGCTATTCTTATATGTTTGATGGCTGCACAAGTCTTACCACAGCACCGGAGTTACCGGCAACAACCCTGGCGAATTATTGCTATCGAAATATGTTTAGTGGCTGCACAAGTCTGACAACGGCGCCTGATTTACCGGCAACTCTCCTGAGTTATGCTTGCTATTATTCTATGTTTGAAGGCTGCGCAAATCTGACAACGGCGCCGGAGTTACCGTCAACTAGCCTTGCATACAATTGCTATCAAAATATGTTTAAAGGCTGCACAAGTCTGACAACGGCACCGGAGTTACCGGCAACAACCCTGGCGAGATATTGCTATCAAAGTATGTTTAATGGCTGCACAAGTCTGACAACGGCGCCGGCGTTATGGGCAGAAGACCTGACGGATAGTTGCTATCGTGGTATGTTACAGGGCTGAACCGGTATCAAATTATCAACTGAAAAAACTGGTGAATACAGTGTCCCGTACAGTATTCCTAAAGGGGGAACGGCGGAAAGTGTGGGAACCGATGCGTTGACTGATATGTTCACCGGCACCGGCGGAACCTTCACAGGAACGCCGACAATCAACACAACCTATTACATTCCTGGTCCTGCTGTTACAGGCGTAGCAGAGGTAAACGGAACCGGTTATCCAACTCTTGAAGAGGCTATCGAGGCTGCAAAGAACGGCGACACGATCACACTTCTTGATGACGTAACAGGCAACTTCACCATTCCTGCAGGTCTTGATGTCAGCCTTGACCTCAACGGTCACACAATAACAACATCAAGCACATCCACCCCTGTTATAACAAACAGAGGAACGCTTAATGTTTATGGCGGAACTCTTGTTAACAACG
>JAFUZY010000091.1 GCA_017476375.1 Eubacterium sp. | reverse complement strand
TAGTTTTTCCTGTCAAGTTTATGCACTTTTGAGTGCTTAAATACTTTATCATATAGTTAAAAAAAAGTCAAGTATATTATCAATTAAGAAATAAATTTTTTTCTTGACATAGAATTAAACTTGTGTTAATATATCTAAGCACTTAGATATGCAGAGGTATCGAAGAGGTCATAACGAGGCGGTCTTGAAAACCGTTTGTCCGAAAGGGCGCGTGGGTTCGAATCCCACCCTCTGCGCCAAAAAAATAAACAGCTCAACAGAGCTGTTTATTTTTTTTAATTTGGGATTCGAAACGAACTCCGATTTCCCAGAGCGAAGCTCGCAGGAAAACGGGAGAACAGTCCAGTGGACTGTTCGATAGTTGAGAAGAGAATCCCACCCTCTGCGCCAAAAATAAGGGCGGTTCATTGGAACCGCTTTTATTTTTTGTTTACAAGGGGTCTGACCCCTTGTAAACAAAAGTTACAAAAAATTGCAGAACATAAAAGAAGCAAGGGAGAGCATTGCTCTCCCTTTAAAACATACTCTTCTTATTCTTCGTTTTCTGCCTGTATCTTTGCAAAGCATTCACTACAGTACACAGGACGATCTTCTTTTGGCTCGAATGGAACCTGACAGGTTTTTCCGCATTGAGCGCAAACTGCATCGTGCATTTCTCTCGGGGCTTTAAGCGCAGCTTTTCTTTTATCTCTGCAAGCCTTGCAGCGCTGTGGCTCATTAACGAAGCCTTTTTCAGCATAGAATTCTTGCTCTCCCGCAGTGAAAACAAATTCATTATTGCATTCCTTGCAAATCAGCACTTTGTCTTCGTACATACATTTCTACCTCTCTAAAGATTTTGCCGGGGGAAAGTGGTTAAAATAATAATAGTATTCTAACCGAGATGCTGGGGAAATATTCAAAAAGTAACTCCTTCGAGCTTCTTACGAATCCTTTGGATAGCATTGTCTATCGCTTTTGGCTTTTTTGAGAGCTTTTCGGCAATTTCATAATAGGAATGACCCTGAATATAAAGCCGTAAGACCTCGTTTTCAAAACGCGACAATCCTTCGTACAAAAAGTCTGTTAGAGCAGAAACACTTTCTTTTGCAAGGTATTCGTCCTCGGCGCTTAGCGCAGGATAATTATCAAAAAAATCCTCTTCAAGCGGCATAATGCTTGAGGGCGGAATATCCTTCAGTCTTGAAAACTTTCTCAGTGCAGTCTGAACAGAGTTATTAATACATATTGAGGCATAGGTTGAGAATTTTGCTCCCTTATCATTTGAATATGAGTTGATTGCCGCAAGAAGTCCGATTAAGCCTTCCTGAACTAAATCTTCCTTTTCAAGAGGGGAATTAATATACTTCATTGCTATGGCATCAACGGTAGAGCGATATTTGCTGATTAGTTCTTCAATAGCAGCTTCGTTGCCGTTTTTTATTTCACAAAGAAGAAGCTCATCTGAATTTTTTTCATCAGCAGACATAGTATCCTCCAATGCCTTTATTACATAATACTATCCTAAAATTTAATTTTAGTCAATATTTTTTTATAAAATAATACTATTGTATATTTTTTTTCAGCTTTTTATTTTACTAAATTCGAGTTATATCAATTATTTTTGTAAATTAAACATTAAACCGGAAAAGAACTATGTCGCCGTCCTTCATAACATAATCTTTTCCTTCGCTCCTGACTAAGCCCTTTTCCTTTGCTCCTGCCATTGTTTTGCAAGCCATAAGGTCGTCAAAGGAAACAACTTCAGCCCTGATAAATCCTCTTTCAAAATCAGTGTGACTTTTTCCTGCAGCCTGAGGAGCCTTTGTTCCTTTTTTAATAGTCCATGCGCGAACCTCCTGCTTGCCGGCGGTTAAAAAGCTTATAAGTCCGAGCAGGGAATAGCTCTTTTTAATAAGCCTGTCCAGCCCCGATGAATCAAGTCCCATATCCTCAAGGAACATAGCTTTTTCATCTGGGTCAAGCTCTGCTATCTCGGCTTCCATTTCAGCGCAAATCGGGAAGGTTTCAGCGTTTTCCTCCTTTGCGATTTCAACAACGGTTTGATAGAATTTGTTTTCTTCAATGCCGTTTATAAAATCGTTTTCGCCCATATTGCAGGCATAGATAACGGGCTTGATTGTAAGAAGAGAAACCTCTTTAAGATATTCGCTTTCATCTTCGCTGATTTCGATGCTTCTTGCAGTTTTGCCCTCTTCCATTTCTGCAACCAGTCTTTCAAGAAACGCAACCTCAGCGGCAATGGTTTTATCGCCCTTCATTGCTTTTTTTCTGTTATCAAGCCTTCTTGAAAGAATATCAAGGTCGGATAAAATGAGCTCAAGATTAATTGTTTCAATATCTCTTGCAGGGTCAACACTGCCGTCAACATGAGTTATATCGTCGTTTTCAAAACAGCGAACAACATGAATTATTGCGTCAACCTCACGAATGTGAGAAAGAAATGTGTTGCCGAGACCTTCGCCCTTGCTTGCCCCTCTGACAAGACCTGCAATATCAACAAATTCGATTGTTGCAGGGGTAAATTTATCGGGGTTATACATCTTTGCAAGAACATCAAGTCTTTCGTCGGGAACGCTGACCATTCCGATATTCGGCTCGATTGTGCAAAACGGGTAGTTTGCACTCTGAGCTCCTGCGTTTGTTATTGCGTTAAAAAGTGTACTTTTGCCAACATTCGGCAAGCCTACCATGCCAAGCTTCATCTGTTTTTATCCTTCCTTTTCTATCTGCGCGGTTCTCTTATTAGAAGCGATGATTTTTTTGTAAATCTCATCGTCGAATTTGCGCTTTCTTTCGTATGTATAAAGTCCGTTTTGCTCCTGTTCAACATCATATAGCTGGGTGTAGCAGAAGCCAAACATTTTTTTATTCTGAGTTATTGCGTCGGTAAGTCCGCAATACCTTTCTGCAAATTCTTCGGGAGTTTTAACATCCTCGCCGTAACCCCATGATTTAATTTTTTTGTCAGCCTCCCATTTGATTCCGCCGTATTCCGAAATGAAAACAGGTTGACCGCCGTATTGCTGGCGGTTAGGATTATCAAGCAAAACATGCTCATAAAGATAGTTTTCTGTAACAAACCTATCATAGCTTTCCTTAAATTCTTTTGGGTCGTAGCGGTAATCGTGAAGGTCGTATATATCGGTTTTAACATGGAAATTTCCGCTTGTATCTATACAAGGACGGGTTGGGTCAACTGCCTTCGTGTAATCGTAAACGGTTGATATAAGCGGATTGTATTGCGGCTTTCCCTTGTAGTCCCATGTTTCGTTAAACGGACACCAGCCGATGATTGACGGGTGGTTGAAATCTCTTTCAACCGCTTCGCTCCATTCGCTGAGAAAAACGTCAACGCTTTCGGGTCTTGAATAGTCAAGACCCCAGTTTGCGTATTCTCCCCATACGAGGTATCCTGCCTTATCGGCAAAGTATAAAAATCTCGGGTCAAATACCTTTTGATGAAGCCTTGCACCGTTGAATCCAAGCGCCATTGAAAGTTCGATATCCTGCTTTAATTCTTCATCGTTTTCGGCAGTATAAATGCCTTTCTTATAAAATCCCTGGTCAAGAACAAGTCGCTGGAAAACGCTTTTCTCATTGATTAAGAATTTCATCCCGTCAAGGCGAATGCTTCTGAGACCGAAATAGCTTTTGATTTTATCTTTTCCGAAGGCAATCACAAGGTCGTAAAGTCTGCCTTTTCCAACTTCCCAGAGATGCTTTTCTTCAAGCTTAATCTGGAGCGCGCAGGAGCCTGCAGCCTTGTTTGCCTGAGCTTCGCCAACGCATTTTCCGTTGTAATACGCCTTGCAGGTGAGCTTCTCTTTTCCGATGAGCTTTGCAAAAACGGTAACAAAGCCGTTTATATCAGGATAGATTTTAATATTTTCAACATAGCTTTTCGGCGTATATTCAATATAAACACTCTGCCAGATGCCTGTTGTTCTTGTGTAGTCGCAGCCGTGGCTTTTTAGTTTTTCACTCTGCTTTCCTCTGATAACAAAAGGATTGGTTACATCGTCCTCACAGAGAATGAATATCTCATTTTCACCGTCATTAACAAGGTTAGTTATATCAAATGAAAAGGAGGTGTAGCCGCCCTTGTGGCGACCTGCAGGCTTTCCGTTAACAAGAACGCTTGTTAAATGGTCGGCTGCTCCGATATGGAGAACAACTCTTTTATCGCTTTTCTTTATGTTAAGAGTTTTGCGATACCAGACCATATTTATAAAGCCGGTGTATCCGATTCCCGATAAAACGCTTTCTATGCAGAAGGGAACAATGATTTCACCCTGATAGTCATCCCTTTTTCTTATTTCGAGAGCTTTTTCATAATTGTCGGAAAACTTAAATCCCTTTTCCTTCTTGCTGAAACCGAAATCCCACTTTCCGTTTAAGCTTTGGATATTTTCTCTCTCAAACTGAGGGTTTGGATGATTTGAATTAATCATATGAAACCACCGCCTTTCCTAATATGTGTTTATTATAGACCATATGAAAATTATTTACAAGTATAAAATAAAATGCATAAATTCTCATTAAATAAATAAAGTATTGACTTTATAATTCAAAAAGATTATTATATTTCTAATGTTTTCAAGAAGGGAGAAAAACGATGAAACTAAACGGTTCGCAAATAGTTCTTGAAACCTTGAAAGAACAGGGAGTCGACACAATTTTCGGCTATCCCGGAGGAACAATCCTCAATGTCTTTGATGAATTATATAAGTATGGCGATACTTTTAACCATATCTTAACAGCCCACGAGCAGGGCGCTGCGCACGCTGCAGACGGCTATGCAAGAGCAACGGGGAAGGTTGGCGTTTGCTTTGCAACCTCGGGTCCCGGCGCAACAAATCTTGTAACAGGAATTGCAACAGCATATCTTGATTCTGTTCCAATTGTTGCAATAACCGCAAATGTTGCAAGCTCTCTTATCGGAAGAGATACGTTCCAGGAGGTTGATATCTGCGGAATTACAATGCCGATAACAAAGCATAATTTCTTTGTTAAAGATATAAAGGAGCTTGCTCCTGCAATACGCCGTGCGTTTAAGATTGCGCAGAGCGGAAGACCCGGTCCTGTTTTAATTGATATAACAAAGGACGTTACTGCGGCTGAATATGAATATACCCCCGAACCTGCTCAGGTTCCTGCAGAATCTCCCAAACCGATTATCGGAACCTTTGATAAGGCGCTTGAGCTTTTAAAAAACGCAACGAAGCCTCTTATATATGCAGGCGGAGGAACAATTATTTCAAATATCGGCGAGGAGCTGATAACCTTTGCCGAGAAAATCGACGCTCCCGTTGTTTCAACTCTTATGGGCTTGGGAGCATTCCCGAACGGACATCCGCTTCACCTCGGTTTAATCGGTATGCACGGTCATTTTGAATGTAACAAGGCGGCGCACGATTGCGATGTTTTAATAACCTGCGGCGCAAGATTTTCAGACCGTGTTGCGGGTAACAGAGCTAAGTTTGCACCGAATGCTGAAATATTACATATTGATATTGACGCTGCCGAGATGGATAAGAATATCAATTCAAACTATCATCTCAGGGGCGATTTAAAAGAGCTTCTTCCGAAGCTGACAATGGCTATTGAACAGCTCGACCACAGCGAGTGGAAGGCTGAGATTGAAACCTTCCGCCGTCCTTTCATTCAGAATCAGATTGGTGATTTCGTCAATCCTCAAACTCTTATTGAAAAGATTGATGATATGACCGGCGATGACGCAATTGTTGTAACTGACGTTGGTCAGCATCAGCTCTGGGCAGCTCAGTTTTACAAATTCACTCAGCCGAGAACGCTTTTAACCTCGGGCGGACTTGGAACAATGGGATATTCAATGGGCGCTTCAATCGGCGGTCAGATTGGCTGTCCTGATAAAACAGTTGTTATGTTTGCAGGCGACGGCGGCTTCCATATGAACCTTGCCGAACTTGCAACAATGGCGTCCTACGGCGTTCCCGTTAAGATGTTTATAATGAACAATAAGGTTCTCGGAATGGTTCGCCAGTGGCAGAAGCTTTTTTATGGCAACCGTTTTGCAGATACAGACCCGAACAGAAAAACCGATTTTGTTAAGGTTGCCGAAGCTTTCGGCGTTAAAGGGCTGAGAATAAGCACTAACGACGATATTGATGCAGTTCTTAAAGAAACCTTTGAAACTCAGGGTCCTGTTCTTGTTGACTGCAGAATAAGCCCCGATTCAAATGTTCTTCCTATGATTCCTCCCGGAGGAGCTCATACGGATATAATTGAAAAATTTAACTAAGGAGGAAACTGCAATGAAAGAAAAATTAATCCTTTCCGTTCTTGTTGATAACGAAAGCGGTGTTCTTCAAAGAGTTGCAAGCCTTTTTTCAAGAAGGGGCTACAATATTTCCTCTCTGACCGTTTCTGAAACCGAGAAGGAAGAATATTCAAGAATGACTATTGAAACGGTAACCGAGCCTGAGAATTTCAGGCAGATTAAACGCCAGCTTGCAAAGCTTGAGGTCGTTAAGGAGGTTCTTACCTTAACCGAGGAAAACTCTGTTTCCTCCGAGCTTCTTCTTGTTAAGGTTAACGCAAAGGGAATTGATGAGAAAAATTCAGTTCTTGCATACAATGTTAAATTCGGAGCCCGTGTTCTTGATGTTTCTCTTGAAACAATGACTCTTGAGTTAACGGGAACGGGCGAAACCCTTGATGAATTTGTTGCATACCTCGAAGAAAACTTCGGTATATGTGAAATTGCAAGAACGGGTATAACCTCCCTTATGCGCGGAACATATAACGACAATGACGATTAATTGATGAAAGCGGTATTAAATATGGGAATGACAATGACACAAAAAATCCTTGCCGCAAACGCAGGTCTTGAAAGCGTTGAGGCAGGTCAGCT
>JAFUZY010000090.1 GCA_017476375.1 Eubacterium sp. | reverse complement strand
TCGAAGAACTTTTTTGTTCGGATGACCTTGAAATTGTTATTTCAAACACAACCGAGGCAGGAATTTGTTTTGATGAAAACGAAAACTATGATAATAAGCCAAATAAAAACATTCCTGCGAGAATAACAAGTCTGTTATTTAAGCGATACAAATCCGGTAAAGAAGGCTTGATTTTTCTTCCTGTTGAGCTTATTGAGAATAATGCTCAAACCCTTAAAAAATACATAATTGAGTATGCAGAACTCTGGAAGCTTGATGAAGGATTTATTTCATATATTGAAAACGAATGTTCGTTTTGCAACACTCTTGTAGATAGGATTGTAAGCGGCCACAGAGAAGGCGACAAAGACCCTTGCTCGGTTAGTTGTGAGCCATATGCAAGCTGGGTTATTCAGGCAGATGACAGATTGAAGAAAGTTCTTCCTCTTGACGGGTTTTACGGTATACAGTTTGCTGACGACTTAACGCCTTACAGAACAAGAAAGGTTCGCATTTTAAACGGAACACATACAATGAGCGTGCTTGCTGCATATATGAGCGGAATTGATATTGTTCGCGATATGATGAATAACGAGCTATTTGCAAGGTATATTGATTTGGGGCTTAGTGAAATCAAGCAGACGATTAATCTTCCGAAACAGGAGCTTGATTCCTTTGCTGATTCTGTTATGGAACGCTTTAACAATCCGTTTATCGACCATAAATTATTTGATATTTCGCTCAATTCTGTATCAAAGTTTAAAGCAAGATGCCTTCCATCAATTCTTGATTATATGAGAATAAACAATAAAGCTCCGAGGATTCTTTCCTTTGCCCTTGCAGCGCTTATAGCGTTTTATTCAAAAGATGGAACAGAGAGGGAATACACCCCGAATGATTCACCCGAGGTGCTTGAATTCTTCAAAAATGCAGGGGACGGCGCCCTAAACGTTACGAAAACTTGCACTGATGTCTTAGCAAACACCACCTTCTGGGGCGAGGATTTAACAAAATATGAAAGCCTTTTAACAGCAGTTGAGAAGAGGTGCAATTCAATAAAAACAAACGGAATTGAAAAATCATTAAACGAGGTTGTTTATGGCGAGAATATTTAAAATTAATGATAATGATAATGTTGCCGTTGCGCTTGAAATGATTGAAAAGGGTTATATCGAAAATGGAATAACTGCAATTGAAGACATTCCGTTCGGACATAAAATTGCTCTTTTTGATATAGAAAAAGGCGAAAACGTTATTAAATACGGCAACCCGATTGGTCACGCAAAATGCGATATTAAAAAGGGAAATCATATACATTCGCATAATCTTGAAACAAATTTGTCGTCGGTTATTGACTATGAGTTTTTTAAGGATAATCAATACATTCCGGAAAAATCCGATTTAAAAATAAACGCATTTAAAAGAAAGAACGGCAAAATCGGAATAAGAAATGAAATATGGATAATTCCGACAGTCGGCTGCGTTAATAAAACCTGCGAGCAGCTTGCAATAAGAGCAAATCAAATATTAAAATCGGAGCGCAGCGACCCAAAACTCGGAACTCAAAACTCGGAACTCGGAACTTTTTTTGACGGCGTTTTTGCCTATACCCATCCTTTTGGATGTTCTCAGCTTGATGAGGATTTGGAAAACACACAAAAGATTTTAGCTGCGCTTGTAAACCACCCGAATGCCGGCGGAGTGCTTGTTGTTTCACTCGGATGCGAGAATAATAACTTAAAAGAATTTGAGCCTTTTTTAGGGGATTATGATTCAAGCAGAATTAAATTTCTTGTAACTCAAAATGCAGGTGACGAACTTGAAGAAGGGCTAAAACTAATCGAGGAAATATATAATGAAATAAGGAATGATGAAAGGGAAGAGGTTGGAATTGAAAACCTTGTTGTCGGTTATAAATGCGGCGGCTCTGACGCTTTTTCGGGCATAACCGCTAATGCCCTTTGCGGAAGAGTTAATGAAAGGCTCACCGGCGCAGGAGCGTCAACTATTTTAACCGAGGTTCCCGAAATGTTCGGCGCAGAACATTTGCTTATGAAAAGAGCAAAAAACAGGGAAGTGTTCCAAAAAACCGTTAATATGATAAACGGCTTTAAGAATTATTATTTTTCTCATGGAAAGGAATGCTACGAAAATCCCTCGCCCGGTAATAAAGAAGGCGGAATAACAACGCTTGAAGAAAAATCCCTCGGTTGTGTTCAAAAGGGCGGAAAAGCAGTTGTTTGTGACGTTCTGAGTTACGGAGAACACTGTAAAACAAGCGGATTAAATCTTTTAACAGGCGTTGGAAACGACATTGTTTCAACAACAAATTTAACCGCTGCAGGAGCACATATTATTCTTTTTACAACCGGCAGAGGAACCCCTCTCGGAGCACCTGTTCCGACTATAAAAATCTCATCAAACACAAATCTATTTGAAAGAAAACCAAACTGGATTGATTTTAATGCGGGTGAGCTTATAAATAATCCCGATTTTAATAAATTCAGCGATGAGCTTTTAAACCTGATTGTTCTGACAGCTAACGGAAAAAAGACAAAAAATGAAGAGAACGGAATAAAAGATATTTCTATTTTTAAAGATGGAGTTATATTATAAAAACGGTGCTGATTTGCACCGTTTTTTTATTTTATAAAGTGATAAATTATAAAATTGGGCAAATATAACATAAATTTTAACAATTTGTTAATTTTTATTGTTGACTATGCCGCCTTTTTAATATATAATTTATATGATTTAAAAGATTACAAGGAGGTCTTTTTATGAAAAACAGATTTGGTAAAAAATTCTTATCAATTCTTCTTTCTGCAATGATGGTTGTTTCAATGCTGCCGACTTTTGCTCTTTCGGCATCAGCAACTGCCCCGAGAGATTCCCACCTTTTGGGTGAATATCTTGTTGATGATGCAACAACCGGAATTGAAACAAACACAGGTGTTACATGGGACAGCAATAAGAAAGAGGCTTACTTTAACGGCTCTTCATATTTGCAGCTTTCGGGAACACCGATGAGCACAGTTTCAAGCTCAACAGGATTCACTATTTCTTTTGATTTTTATAAAGAAGATGGAGGATACTGGGCAAGATTCTTTGATTTCAGCGATGGAACAACTAATAACTGTTTCGCAGTTAACGCAGGTCAGGATGACTGGCGTTCATATGCTTCTATCTATAAGCTGAATGGTAATGAATACTGCTACTACACAAATGACCTTGGCAGCACAGAACACTGTGATGTTACTTCCGAATATTTTGTAGGTCATTATAACGAGTGGCATAATATGGCATTTTCTATGGATACCGATGGATATTATTATGTTTATATTGACGGTGTTCTCAGAGGTAAGTTTAAGAATACTCTTAATGATCAGCAAGCAAATATTATGAATAAATTTGCTGATTTAACAACTTATTATATCGGCTATGATGTTTATGGCGATCCTTGCTATAAAGGATATATGAAGAATTTCAGACTTTATAACTGCGCATATAATCAGTTAACAGGTGCTGAAAGACTTAATAATGTTATGGCTGCATATGAAGCAAGAATGAACGGCGCTGTTTATACGAATATGGCAGCAGCATATACTGCATATATTAATGCAAACAAGGCTCTTGATTCATATAATTATGGCGGAGCATATAACACCGTAACAGATGCCAATCTCGGAACTCTTGCAGATACTCTTGCAACAGCTATTGCAAATATGAGCATTTGGAGCGCTTATACAGGAACAGGAAAAGCATATTACAATGGCTCTGAAGCAATAACGAATAACGGATATGTTTATTATAACAATGTTCTTTATTCTCCAACAAATAATACTGCTTGGGACGGTAACGGATACGCTAATAACACTTCTGCTAATTTCGGAAACTATAATTTCAAATTGCCATATACAAGCAATACTGTTCTTCTTTATGATGGAAGCGGTGAAACTTATTTTCCTGTTATTCTTGAAGCCGTCAGAAAGGATAATAAGTCAAGATATTTCCATTATTTTGAAAGTGAAACAACCGGTTTTGCTTTTAAAGATTATTGGTATGGATATGGTTCAAATTACCAGATTTGGGATGCTTCAAATGATGCTACAAGCCATAACAGTACATTTGGACAAATAGGATATGATTCTTCTCATATTTACAGAACAAGTAGTGAAAACTTCAGCAGTTCAAGATTCTTTAAGAATAAGTTCTACATAGATACCAATACATATTCTCCTGACACTACTAATTATTATAACAAGCTAACCTCATTAAAGGTTCACGGATATATTAATGGTGACGGTTCAACCAAGTACGATAATGGCACAATTAATAATGCATCAGGTTCACTTTACGTTCTTAATTATTATCCATTAGTTCAGTCTATTAATTCAATGATTTCTGCTATTTATCCAGTTTCTAATTATAAAGAGGGCGGATTAGCAACAGTTGTAGCTGATATTGATGATGCAACCTCATTTAATCCAAACAATATTGATTATAGCGGAAATACTTCATACTCAGGTTACAGCAGTTCTGTTGAAGGTGCTGTTCAGTATGCAGGTGCAGAAATTGGTGCATTAATTACTCAGATGTCTAATGATACTCCAACCGCTGATTCTGCAAACTATGATACTCTTCGCAGCAATTTAACCGACGGTCTTTCAAAGAGCTTTGATACCTTCGGAACTAAAACTGCTTCCGAGGTTTATGCTGATTCAGCTCTGAATACAACAACTCTTTCTAATTATAAGGCATTCAGCGATGCTTTTGAGGCAGCTCAGCAGCATATGGCAGGTATTCCAAGCGGAAGCTACAACTCAAATACTGCTTCCTCACTTGCATCAGCTCTCAGCTCTGCATTTGACGCTCTTTCAATCAAGGGTGCAGAAGAACCGAGCATATCGGGCGAAAGCGCTCTCGGTCCTGATGATGAGATAAAAATAACAAATCACGACAGTGAAACTGTAACTATTTCATATACAATAACCTTCAACAATTCAGACACCGCTTCCGATTCCTTCACACTTGCAAGCGGAGCAACTAAGAATGTTAATGTATTTGGCGGTTCAACAGCTTATGAATCCGCAGCAATCTCTGTTAAAGCAACAAAGAACAACAGGGATTCAAGCTCTGTTAACGCATCATATACCTTCATCAAGGCTCCTTCATTCAGTGTTTCTGACGGCGCTGTTTTAACAGAAGATGATGCAGTTACATTCTCAAGCAACAATTCTCTTGGCGGAACTGTTTATTATAGTTATGATAACAGCAGTTGGTTTGTTCCGACTTCGGGCGGAAACTATGTTTTCACAGAAAACGATACCGCAGTTCAGGATATTTATGCTAAAGAGGTTGTTGGAAACAGCACTTCAAAAATAGCTCATATTTCTGTTTTAAGAAAGGCTTCCTTCTCAATTTATACAAACAACGCTAAGGGCAACACCTTCTATGATGATTCAACAACAATCTTCATTGAAGATACAAGCAATTATAGTGATGATATTGTTTACACCCTTGTTGCAGACGGAACCGCAGTAGGAACCATTCATACCTATGATAAGACTAACAAGATTAATCTTTCCAACAGCGGAACCGTTCAGAATGCAATCAAGAATGCAAATGTTGTTAAAATTGTTGCTTATGCAGCACCTCACGGTGAATTAATAGGAACAGAGGGAACCTTGGTAACCTCTGCAACCCTTGTTAAGGCTTCTGCTGCTGCAGACAGACTTGTTTACCAAGAAAGCTTCGACGGCGCAGATGTCAACGGCTCAAGCTTTACAACAGCAAGCACAAAGGGTCTTGACGGAACTCTCGCAAACAGCGGAACTGCTTCAGTAATTGAAGGAACAGCAGGCGCAGGTGTCTTTGACCAAAGAAAGAATGTTCTCAAGATTAACAGCGCAACTGCCGCTTCAAGAGGTAATTATATCCAGTTTGCTTCAAACCCGCTTGCAACTCCTGTTAATTCAGCGGTTGCTAAGGCAGACGGTATGACAATTTCCTTCTGGAGATATGTAACAGCTGCCGGAACAAACAATATAGCAACCTCGGGCGACGACTGGACAAATGTTGTTAACTTCACATCATACGACAGTGAAAACGAAACAAACAGATACAGATATTCAACCTTAACCGCAACAGGCAGACTCGGATTTGTTCAGAGAGATAACGAAAACGGCGCTTCTGTTAACGGCGGATGGCTTGATTATTTCCCTAATAACAATGATATTTCAAATCATTCAACAGATGTTCACCACGGCTACTGGACAAATATTGTTTTAACAGTTAACCCGAAAGCTACAGATATTAACGATGCGGTTATCGTTTATATCAACGGCGAGCCCCATGATATAAGCTCTGTTTCAGCAAACGGCGCAGTTGATTTAACCCGCAATCTTGCTGGCGATTTCAGTTCATATAGTGCTAAAGAGCTTGCTGATGAAATCATTGATTTCTACACAAGCTCAACAACTCATTTTGATTTAGCATACGGCGCATATGATGAAAGCGACAAGAGCCTTGATGTTTATGTTGATGATATCAGAATTTACACAGAGGTTAAAACTCAGGTTGATATCAACAATATGTATTCAGATGAATATTCCGATACAGTAAAAGACGGTTCAACCTCATATCAGAGCTCAACCTCACACGACCCGACGAATGTAACCGTATACACTCTTAAGAGTGCAGTTACAACCGATAACGGCACTAAGGCTGCAGGCTCACAGGTTGGTCAGGAGTTCATTGATTACTATAATGTTCCTTCATCAAACTACACTGTTGAATATTATTCCTTCGGAACAGGCTTAACAGTTTATAAGTCAACCGATAACCTTAACTGGACCGTTGTTGGCGACAGCAAAGGCAGATGCGGTTATCAGAATCAGGGCTTATTTGTAAGCGCTACCGGCGCAGAACAGCCATACACAACAACTCTTTCAGAACCGTTAACCTGGGCTGCTCAGGGCACATCAAGAAATGGTAACGACATTCGCGAAGGTGCTGCAGGAAAACTCATATGGGCTCCTCATGTTATGTATAACCTAACTCAGGATAAATGGATGTACTATGGCTCAACCTCAGCTTGGCAGTCAAGCTACAGCGCGGTATTTCTTCTTACTTCTGACTATGTTGACCACGGTTACAAATATCAACAGATGATTGTTAAAACCCACGGCAATGACCATGAGGAAGGTTATTCGGATTCAACAAATGCTATTGATTCCTGCGTATACTACGGTCATAATGCTAACGGCAGCATAGATAAATCCTCGCTCTATTGCTTATACGGCTCTTGGGGTAATATAATGGTTAAATCCATTAATGCCGACGGAACAAGAAGCGACGGCGAAACCGATTTCGGAAGCCTTCTTTCGATAGCGAGAAACGGCGGCGAAGGCGGTTATATGACCTATCGCAACGGTTATTACTATTATATTATTTCACCCGGGCACAACGGTTGGGGAACCTCCGGTGGCCCATATCAGGTTCGCGCATACAGAAGCAAGTCGCCTGATAAAGACTTTGTTTCATACACAGGCGCTTCTGCAACAGAGGACACGGCTCATCATGGAAACACAATGATGACAGGTTATTCACTAAATGCAGACGGATTTAACTATGAATATACATCAATCGGTCATAGCTCAATCTACAATGCTCAAAACGCATACGGTGAAAATGTTGATATTATCGCTTCACACACCCGTGAATATGCAAAAGACGGCGTTGCAGTTGAAGACGGTCAGTTAACAACCCGTCAGATATGGCTTGTCGGTAATGTTGCAATTCATAACCCTGTTGCCTTCACAAACGACGGCTGGCCGACTGCTTTCCCGAAGCTTTATGATGAAACCTTCTCTCTTCAGAACAAGGGTGTTTCAAATGCATCAAGAACATATTTCACAGCTTATGACCTTGACGGTGTTTATGCTGCAAATGTATTCTATGATGATAATAATGATTCAGGCTATCGCGAGGCAACTCAGACCTTTAAGATTTATGCAACATCAAACACAACCGGTTTACTTATCAACAGTAATGTAACTGCCGGTCAGAGATTCGAGCTTACATACAGCTCTGATAACAAAACAACATATATCACTCTTTATAACGATGATAATTCAGTTCACGCATCGGGTGTTATCGCAAATCAGGGAACACTCGGCAGCGCAGTTCCTGAATTCAGCTATGTTATCCACAGCTCTTCTTGGGACCCACAGGTTGGATGTACTGCGTGGGGTATCAGAACAGGGGATAACGAAACTAAAGAGGATATCGAAGAGGCATTTGATAATATCGAAGGTCCTTCAGATATTAATGGTATAGCATATTATAAAGGTGAAGCAGCAGTTAACCATGACGGTTCTTTAGGCTATTCAAATGTTGCATGGTCTTCTACAACAACTGCTGAAGGTGGCGAACTCAACAAGTTCTATGAATTTATGCATATTCTTACACCTACACAAACAGTTCTTGTTTATGACGGTGCTACTACGCCTTCGCTTCCGGCAGTATTTACTAATATTTCCGGTGATCCTCCCTTTGGACAATCAGGAAATATCAAGTATGTTGCTTGTACTACTGATGACCTTGACTTCACAAAGAACTGGGTTGGTGCCACAACTACTGACCAATGGCCGGGAAAAGCAGTTATAAGCACCGATAGTGGAATGGACCAGTTTGGTTATAACAGTGATAATCAGAAGGATTCCGGCGGTCAGAGTGATACAAAGAATGTTAAATTCTGGTGGAATCAGCTTTATTATACCGGAGATTTCGACAGCAACACTTATTCAAAAACATATACTAATCCAACTTACTATGTAAGAGGATATAGCAATTATGTTGGTGTTGGTAATCAGGAGGATGTTTTACCTTCTCCCGAATCAACTATCTATGTTATCAACTATAAGCCTATTTATCAGATTTTAAACGGTGATGTCAGCGTTCCCGGAACAGACGGCGCTATGCTTGATGTTTATGACGACATTAAGGCAAATCCGAATAAGTATACAAAGAGCTCTGTTCAGAGATTCTATCTTGCAATGGAAATGCTTCTTGATGCAGACCCGATGAGCTATACTTATGAGGGCAGAGTTGCAAGCGATGTTGAATCATGTGCAAAGAATATCAAGCTTGCAAAAGCAGCATTTGATGCAATCAATCTTGAAAAGCGTGCTGATTTAACAAAGCTTCAAAACGCATATAACAATGCTGATTCACTTCTCTTAAGTCTTGATAACAAAGCACCTCAGTATGACTCTGATTCAATTAATGCATTGATTTCTGCAACAACTGATGAGGATGTTTCGGAATATCTCAATGCAGACAGCGAGACCAAGGCTGAATACGGAACAGCTGTTCAGAGCGATGCAGACACTCTTGCAGATGCAATTATCGCTGCAATCAACGGATTAACTGCGGTTGCTTCAGATGTCAGCGAAGAAACCTTTGATGCATATGGAAAAGCTGTTGAAACAATCAACAAGCTCGATCCCGATGCATATGAGGAAAACTCCGAGCACTCAATTGCAACAGCAATCAGCAACGCAGAAATAATTGTTGGCGGCGATAAAATAACATACAGCACAGCAACAATTAACACAGTTAAAGCCGATGCAACCGATGAAGATGTTCAGGCTGCAACAACTGGCATTTTAACAGCGTTAACAAAGTGCGTTAAGACCTACACTATCAAAACCTATGGTGTTGATGAAGTTTCCTTCAACAACGGAACCTTCTCGGGCGAAGGCGGAACATACACAGCAACCTACGGAACAACCGTAACCTGCGTTGGCGATCCTTCAACAGCTTGGTATCTTGGAGTTAAAACCAACACAACCGAAAAGAAGCTTGATTACTACGGCTACGGCAGAAGACTTCAGATTAAAGTTATGGGTGATTTGGAAATCAAGGCTGTTGAGACGACTGATTCAAATTATCAGATTAAGATTGTCAGAACCTATGACGACAACGAATCTGCTCCCGTTCAGTATGTTGATTATGTTTCAAACGGATATGAGTTTGAAATTCCGAGCGCACCGGCATATGCTTACTATACATTTGCAGGATACGAGATTGGCGGAAATGCTTATAGCGCAGGCGATAAGATTACCGTAAATGCAGAT
>JAFUZY010000089.1 GCA_017476375.1 Eubacterium sp. | reverse complement strand
GTATTATTTCTTTTTTACAAACAGCTTGTTGTTTTTGCATTCCCAAATGCAAATATATCCGCTTGGTATTTTCGCCCAGAGATTTCCTGTTGAAAGCAATTTCGTTTTTTCTACGGTTACCTTTGTTCCCTTTTTCAGATATGCGTCTCCGCTTTTTCTCGTTGCGCATTTTCTTCCGTTTTTGGTAAGCTCTTTAACCTCTTTTCTTCCGCTTTTTGCTCCCCAGCCTTTATAAACCCCTCTGACTCCGAGGAGTTTATATGTACCTGTTATAACCTTCGGCGCAAGCGCAATATTTTTCTGATTCTTCGGTCTTAAAAAACCTTCTATCCCTTTAAGATTGTGAACCACCTTATGCATCGGCTTTTCGCCGAAATTCTGGTCGTAGGTTATTATTGTTTTCTTTGTCTGTTCACCCGTTGCGATTGCTATATGGCCGTATTTCGAGGTTCCGTTATATCCAATACCCCAAACAACAAGGTCGCCTCTTTGGGACTTAACTCCCTTTTTATATTTTATTCTTGTAAAATACTTTTTCAAATAGGTTTCGTTAAAATCATCATAGTAGCAATTTGCGTTTCCGATTGACTGCGGCTTAACACCGATAACCTTATCAATATAGAGCTTTGCAAGGTCAACACACTGAACGCCGCTTACATCATCATAATCAGTTGATTTGTTTAAATATTTTTTTATAAATTCTGAAAAAGTCATTAGTTTTTCTTCCTCTTCATAAATATTCTTAGTTTAGTTTATTCATAAAAAGAGAAGAATATGAAAAGGGCGGAATAAATCCGCCCTGATAAGATTATTGTTAATTCTGTTTCTTTGTTGTTGATTCTGCTTTTTTGGTTGTTGAGGTTGTTTCAGGCGGCAGAGTTGTTGTTTCCGCCTTGGCGATTAAGCCTGTTGACGCCTTGTGTGTTATAACTGTATCCGAGGAATAGAAGCCCATCTTTTCAAGAATCTGAAGCACCTCGAAATTAAGAAAATCGCTGTTTGCATTTTCATCAATAATCGTGAACGCTGTCGGACTTTTGTCCTCATATTCAAGCGCCTCCTGCAAACCCGCAATACCATCAACTTCAACGCCGTTTACAAAAAGATATGTATCCTTAACAACAATTGTTCCCTGATAAAGCTCTTCAAGAGTTGTAACCGCTTCAGTCGTTGAAACTTCTTTTTTAGTCGTTGTTTTGGAAACAAACTTAATATTACCTGTAAAATACAGAGCAGAGAAAGCGCCTGCAATAATAACTATTATGATTAAAACGGCAATCAATCCGCCGTAGCCCCTTTTTTCTTTTTTGAAGCGGTGGCGACGGAGGGTCGGCGAATCGTCTTCAATATGGGTGTCGTTCATTTCGGGAGCTGACGCGCTTTCTTCATAGGAAGCATCGCCCTTCTTATGAACAACAAGAGGACTGTCAAGCTTAATATCTTCAATTGTTGCGTTTTCGTTTCTTATTTCTTCACTCATATTCTTCACCATAATACACTTTCTAAAACAAATAATAGCATATTTCGGCTTTGTTTTCAATAACATATTGAATTATAGATTTTTAATTGATATAATAATTATATAAATTTGTCACTGGAGGCAGATATGAGAATTTTAACCTTTGATATCGGCGGCGATTTTATTAAATACGGAATCTGCAATGAAAAATTCAAGCTTCTTGAAACACATAAAATCCCGACCGAAGCCGAAAAAGGCGGTCAGGCGCTTATTGAAAAAATTATAACCATTATTGAAAACTGCGAAAATATTGACCGCGTTGCAGTTTCAACCGCCGGTCAGGTTGACAGTAAAACCGGAATAGTTGTTTATTCAACAGCAAAAATTCCCTACTACACGGGAATGATGGTTAAAAAGCTCATTGAGAATAAAACTGGCATCAAAACATATGTTGAAAACAATGTTAACGCTGCTGCAATCGGCGAAGCTGTTTTCGGCGCGGCAAAGGGCGAAGATAATTTCATCTGTTTAACATACGGCAACGGAATCGGCGGCGCACTTTATATTGACGGCAACGTCTACAAGGGCTCGCGTTCCTCAGCAGGTGAAATCGGGCATATGATTATTCACACTGGCGGAAAACAGTGTAACTGCGGCGGTGAGGGCTGCTATGAATGCTATGCATCCGCAACTGCGCTTATAAACTCGGTTAACAAGGTTGTTAAAGAGCCGCTTGACGCATTTCAGATTTTTGAAAAGGAAAATATTGAAAAACCCGAAATCCGCTCTGAAATTGATAAATGGATTGATGAGATTATCGCAGGGCTTATTAATATTATTTATATCTTCAATCCCCCGCTAATCGTTCTTGGCGGCGGAATTATGAACGAGGATTATATAATCGACCTTATCGACAGAAAAATTTATAACAGGCTGATGGATAATTTCAGAAATGTTAATATCGTTCGTTCTCGTCTCGGCAATAACGCAGCGCTTCTCGGCGCAGCATTTGAGGCTGCGAAATTATAGTTTTTATTTTTAGCTGTTAGTTCTTAGCATTTAGTTAAAGCACTGACAACGAACAACTAACAACTAACAACTAAAAAACAGGGCTACGCCCTGTTTTTTTTATGTTATATCAACTGTTGCCGTGTAGGTTGAATAAACCCACGCATTATCGTTATTTGTTATTGTGGCTGTCAGCGGATAGGAATTATCCTCAGATTTTTCGCTGACATCAACCTTGAGTTCAAGCTCCAATGAAGATGCGGAAACATCCTTAGGAGCAATAACGGTTACATAGTATTTGCTCAGGTTGCGCACACTTGCCTTCTGAGAATCAGAAAGGCCTTCAACAAGAACATCGCTTCGTTTTATTCCGATTGTTTTCAGCTCGTAGCTTGAGCTTACATTAACCGTTGCGGTTATTGTTTTTAAATCTTTATCGAGAACGGTTATTCCCTTTAGATTTGTTACATCAAAATCAAAGGTGTTTTTGCCCGTGCTTATCTTGGTGAAATCAAGGGTTCCTATAACCGCACCCGAAATATCAGCGCTGTCGAGAACTCCTGCCTCAATGCTATCCTTTGAATAGGTTATTGAAATAAGACCTTCATCAACTCCGTCCGGAGCGTCCTCAAGCTGAACAGAAACAGGAAGCGTTTTAACCTTTAAAACAGGAAGAGTTACGGCGATATTTGAAAGCTGATTTTCGGTATCGGTTCTTGAAGTTACGCTAAGATAGCTTGCCTCATAGCCTATTCCCTCAAACTCAATTATGCACTCGGTTTTAAACGGCTCTGTTAAATCCTTATTGCTGCCGAAATCAACATTCAAAACAGCGTTTTCAATTTGTTCTACATAGGTTTTTGGTCCGCTGACAACAATTTTATCCTCGCTTAAAACCGGTTCACCGAAGGTATAGCCGTCGGCAACATTCTTTTCATCATATTCCAGATTCAAATCAAAGGTTTTAGTTAAGTTTACATCAAAATAAGCTTCAACTGATGAGGGATAAACGCTTGTAACAGTAAAATCAAGGTTTGAGTTGTTTGAAACAAGGATGGGTATTCTCTGGTCGCCGGTTCTGCTTACATCGCTTGTGTCGAACTTAACCGAAAAATCATTTTCACCCACCTGACCGATAACATACTTTGCGCCCGAGAAGGTTACGCTCAGTTCGACAGTATCCTGAAGAGAATAGTACTGCATCGAAAGCTGGTCTGAAATCTCGTCGCCAAGCTTTATCGGAACATCAATTTTTATTGTTTTTTCCTCAACATCTCCGATATTGATAGAGGTCACAATCCAAACAATAACTGCAAGGAAGAGTGAAACGATAATAAGATATTTATCGTTGAAAATCAGCTTTTTTAAGGTTTTTCTTAATCTTTTATCAGCCATTATCTTTTCATCCTCCTAACAAATTTCTTGATTGCATTTTCATTTGATGAGGAGGGGTCGATAAGGAAATTGCTCGTTAAAATATCTCTTAAAACGCCTGTTGAAACACCTGTTTGCAAATTACCCGAGGTTGCAACGCTTATTCCGCCCGTTTCTTCGCTTACAACAACAACGAGCGCGTCACTCTGCTGAGAAACGCCGATAGCCGCTCTGTGGCGTGTTCCGAGAGAGGAAGAAATATTCTTGTCCCCTGTTAACGGAAGAATACAGCCAGCGGCGTAAACCTTACCGCTTCTTATAATCATTGCGCCGTCGTGGAGCGGAGATTTAGGGAAGAAAATATTTTCAACAAGCTCTTTTGTAGTTGTTGCCTGAAGCATTGTTCCGCTTGAAATAATATCTCCGAGCATTGTTTCTCTTTCAAAAACAATTAACGCGCCTGTTTTTGAATCGCTCATTTCAGCGCACGCCTTGCAAACAGCGTCGATGGTTTTTTTCATTTCGTTAACCTCAACGGCAACACCCGAATCAAGAATTGCGATAAGATTACTTCTTGCAGCACCCTTACCCATTTCTTCGAGAATATTTCTTATTTCCGGACCGAAAAGAACAACAATAATTATCAGGATATTTGAGAATATTCCTTTAAGAATATAGCTTGAAGCATCCATTCCGAGAAAATTTACAATTAAATAGAGCACAACAATGAAGAGCAATCCCTTAATAAGCTGCATTGCTCTTGTTTCTCTTATAATCCTGATAATCATATAAATAACAACGGCAACAAACAATATATCGAAAACATCAACAAAGCCAAAGGTTCCGAACAAACCCTTAACCTGCGAAAAAAAGTCAACAATCGTGTTGCCGAGATTTTTTATATATCTGAATCTTAATGCTAAATCTATCGGCATTTTCAACATTCCTTAACATATTATTTCTTATACATAATAACATATTTTGTTTTAGAAATAAAGTAATTTTACAACTTTTTTAAAACATTCATAAATCTATAACAATCATTTTCATTATTAAAAAGTCCAACGCTTATTCTAACTGTTCCGCGGTCAAGGGTTTTAAAATATCTGTGCGCCAGCGACGAACAGTGAAAGCCAGCCCTCGTGCATATATTTTTTTAGGCAAGAAGAAGAGCGGTTTTTTCGCTTGAATAATCCTTAAGATTAAATGAGATAATCGGCATTGATTTATTCATTTTCGGCTCTGGTGCGTAAAGCTCAATATAATCAAGTTTGGAAAGCTCGTTATAAAGAAGAGAGCAAAGAGACAGCTCATGGGAATATACTTTATCAATGCCGATACTGTTAATAAATCTTATTCCCTCTCCGAGACCGATAATTCCCGGATTGTTGAGCGTGCCGACTTCGTATCTGTCGGGAGTGAAATCGGGCTGAATGGGACTTAGGGAATTACTGCCCGTTCCGCCTTCAAAGAGGGGCTTGAGTTCAACGCCCTCCCTGACTGCCATAAAGCCCGTTCCCATAGGTCCCATAAGGCATTTGTGACCTGCACAGCATAGAATATCAATATTATCCCTGTTTGCATTTATATCGGCAACTCCTGCGCCCTGCGCGCCGTCAACAATGAATCTTATCCCCCTGCTTTTGCACATTTCGCCAATTCTTTTAATCGGAAAAGAAACGCCGAAAACATTACTTGAATGAGTGCAGATAACAGTGCTTGTATTATTCTTTATAAGCTTCTCAAAATTGCCGAGCGTTTCATCATCGTCAAAGGAAAAGGCGGCAATATCATAATCAATTATATCATCAAGAAAAAGCGAATGAACAACCCTGAAAACGCTGTTATGTTCAAGGGAAGAAATAATAACATGGTCGCCTTTTTTTACACTTCCCTTTATTGCCATATTAAGCGCTTCCGAGCAGTTTTTGGTAAATATTATATTTTCGCTGTCAAAGGCAAACATATTGCCGATATCACTTCGCACTGAATAGATTTTTTCAGCAGCCTCAAGGGATTTTGAATAACCTCCCCTTCCGCTGTTGAAGGAATAATACTTAAGTGCATCAAAGGTTTTTCTTAAAACCGAAGGGGGTTTTGGATAACTTGTTGCGCCGTTATCAAAATAAATCATTGCATCTCAACTCCGAGAATGTTTATGCCTGCATTTTTTAAAATATTTATAACCGTTTTTTCATCAGTATTTTTAAGTTTTAACACATAACCGCAGCCGTCTGATTTTTTCGGGTTGATAAGCCTTGATATACGCGGAGAATATCCGCTTTTCATAAGAATTTTCTGAGCACGCTGAGTGTTTGTTATTGAGCCCAGTTTTATCAGTAGCATAAAAAATCACCTCGCTTTTGGCATTCAAAATGCCTATGCTACATAATATGCAGAACAAAGCGAGATGATAGTTAGTTATTATTCAGTTGTTAGTTATTAGTTATTAGTTATGAGTTATTAGTTATTAGTTATTAGTTGTTAGTTGTTAGTTTTCTTCAACAATAGTTGCATCGGTTTCGATGTCGTTTGTTGCTTCAACAGCGTTTATAACCTCTTTTGCAAGTTTTTTAACCTGAATGTATGAGATTATATCCATAACTGCATAAACGATTAATGCAACGCCGATAAAACGAACTATTGCAAGGGTTAACGCTCCTGATTTCGTTATTGCAACAACACCGAAAACCGAGGTTGCAATCGAAAGAACGAAGGTTACCCATCCGAAAACAAGACTTGATGCGATAACCTTAATAGAGGTTGCAAGGTTAAAAAGTCCCGACGCAAGCATAAACACGCCGAATACGATAACTATAAGCGAAATGATTGCGTGGTATTTAACGCAGATAATTATTCCCGTAATTATGCAGATAATTCCGAGTGCAAGAGTAAATCCGCCGGATTTTTCTATGAAATAGCCGATAACTCCTGCGGCACCTAAAAGTATAAGCGCAACGCCGAGAGCAAGTGAAATATAAGTTATACACTTATCGGGAAATGCTATAAATAGCACTCCGAGCGCAATAGCAATTATTATTGAAACTATTGAAATCTTTTTTACCTGAGCAATAAAATTCATATTTATATCCTTTCTAACCTCATTGCCTCCCTTGCAAATGGGAGTAAGTCGGTTTATCGATTCGCTCAATCAAATACAGATTCAGGAGGGCTGTTTTGCCCTCCTGAATCAATTAATTATTCTTCGTTAGCAGCTTCCTCAATAACCTTCTGAGTTACCTGCTCGGGACATCTTTCATATCTTGCAAACTCGGTTGTAAACGAGCCTCTGCCCTGAGTAATCTGGCGCATAGAAGTTGAGAATGTTGTCATTTCAGCCTGAGGAACCTCGGCAACAATTTCCTGCATACCGTCGGAGGTTGGATTCATACCGAGAACTCTTCCGCGTCGTTTGTTAATATCGCCGATGATGTCGCCCATTGCTTCATCATTACAGATTGCATTAAGAGTGATGATTGGTTCAAGAAGAACGGGACCTGCGTTTGGAATACCGTTTTTAAATGCGATTGAAGCAGCCATCTTGAAGCTCATTTCACTTGAGTCAACAGGATGATAAGAGCCGTCGAAAAGGGTTGCCTTTACGCCAACCATCGGGTATCCTGCAAGAACGCCGCGTTCCATTGATTCCTTGAGTCCTTTTTCGACTGCAGGGAAGAAATTCTTGGGAACTGAACCGCCGACAACTCTTTCAGCGAAAACAAGCTCATCGCTGTCGCAGGGTTCAAATTCAATAAATACATCACCGAACTGACCGTGACCGCCCGACTGCTTCTTATGTCTGCCCTGGCACTCAACCTTTCTTGAAATTGTTTCTCTGTAAGCAACCTTTGGCTGGATAAGAATTGCAGTAACCTTATATCTTTCCTTGAGCTTTGAAAGAGTTACATCAAGGTGCTGCTCGCCAAGACCGGAAAGGATTGTCTGGTGGGTTTCTGTGTTTGAAGCGAAGGTTAACGACGGGTCTTCCTCAATCATCTTATTAACTGCATTTGCGATTTTTTCTTCGTCGCCCTTCTTTTCCGGAGCAATCGCCATTGAGTAAGAAGCACCGGGAATATCAACTCTGTTAAGAGTTACAATATTGCCCTGAGCGCACATAGTGTCGCCTGTTTTAAAGGTTGAAAGCTTTGCAATTGCGCAAATATCGCCATTTGCAACATCCTTTGCGTCGCTCTGCTTTGAGCCGAGCATTGAAACGAGCTTTCCGATTCTTTCTTCATCGCCCGTTCTTGCGTTAACAACGGTTGCACCCTGAGTGAGCTTACCGCGTATAACCTTGAAGAAATTAAGCTTTCCGATGAACGGGTCTGCAACTGTTTTGAAACAAATAGCGGCAAGGGGTCCATTTTCGTCTACGCAGATTTCAACAGGCTCATCGTCTTCATTGCTTGCATATTCGCCCTTCGGTGATGGAGCGCACTCAGCAATGAAATCAAGAAGCTGGTCAACTGCTTCGCCCGTTATGCCCGAAAGAGCAAAAACAGGAACTATGCTGCCGTCTGCAATTCCGATTGAAAGACCTTTAATCTTTTCTTCCTTGGTTAACGCTTCGCCTTCAAAGTATTTTTCCATAAGCTCGTCATCGGCACTTGCAACTGCCTCGTTGAAAACCTCTTTGATAGCGTCAAATCTGCCCTCATCATCATGGATAGCGTCGGAAGCAGCGCCCTTTGTTCCGTTATAGGTATAAGCTTTGTCTTCAATCATATTATAGTAACCTGCAACCTTACCGCCACAGATGATAGGAACAACAACGGGGCAAACGGATGTTCCGAATTTTGCAACAAGTCCGTTGAAAGCCTTATAGAAATCGGCTCTCTCGTCATCCATTTTAGTTGTTACGATAATTCTTGCCTTTCCCTTCTGGGTTGCAGCTTTGAAAGCCTTTTCTGCGCCTGCTGCAAGACCTGAACGGGCTGAAACAACAATAATGGCTGTATCAGCTGCGCGCATTCCCTCTGCAGGTCCGAGTGCGAAATCAAAAAGACCCGGTGTGTCGATTGCATTTATCTTTGCATTCTTATAATTAAACTGAAGAACAGAAGACGAAATGCTGACGCCTCTTTTCTTTTCCTCAGCATCAAAGTCGGAAACAGTATTGCCGTCCGCAATCTTTCCGATTCTTTCAGTTACACCCGCAACATTAAGCATAGCTTCGGCAAGGCTTGTTTTACCTTTCGAAGCATGACCGACTAATGTTATATTTTTAATATCGCTCATAAATTTTCCTCCATAATAACATTTGTTAAAATTGTATAATACTTTTTATAAAAAGTCAATACACTTTGAACATTTTTAACATATCGCATAAAAATGAGACAATTAATTTGTTAGTATTACTGATACAACGCTCTGAGCCGGAAGCGATACTGACTCAGAAAGATAATATGCTCCGTTTTTCATCAGTTTAAGATTATTCTTTTCACTCGTTTCATATACCTTATATCTCGAATAATTCTCAGCATTTATGTTTACGCTTGTTGTTTTATCGGTTTGATTAACATAAACAGCAACAAGCGAGCCATCGGGATTAACAAATGCGCTTGAGAGAATATCCTTCTGCGCCTCGTTTATTTCAACCCTCTTTGCACCCTCGGAAATAAACCTTGAATAGTTACCGAGGCACCAGAGTCTTTTCGTAGTTTTTATATCCGAATGGTTATTATCGTTGATATAAACAAGTCCGTCGGGATAAATTCCGTTTGAACAAGCCGTCCACCAATTCCACTGAGTTGAATTTAAAATGGTTAAATCCTCGTTTATAACTCTTGCCATCTGAACGCCGAATTCAATTGTATAGCCGTTTAGTTCTTCGCCTTGAAGAGTTGGAAAAATATCAACTACGCCGTTGTTTCCGTCATTATACATCTGGCAGTATTCTGTTGATGAAATACTCAGCGTTGGGTCTATTGAATCAACAAATGCCCTGCACTGCTGCTTGCCGTGTGCGTCTGCCCAATATGAATGGCAGGAGATGTTTTTATAATATCTTTTATTCAGGCTGTCGCTGAGAATTTCATTTACGTAATCAACAAAATACGTGCTGTCGCCGTTATCCTGTATTCCCTCGGCGGCTCCGCCCTCAAACATAGAGATTTTATAAGGCTTGCCAAACGCCTTTACAGCCATTTCGTGATAGAGCCCCTTTAATTCCCAAGGTTTATAATGCGCTCCCTCCTGCCCCATATAACCTTCTTTATTACACGCCCATTGGAACTGGGGTTCGTTAACGGGTGAAACGTCAAAAACATTGTATCCCTCTTTAACAAAATAATCTGCAACGTCACATTCAAATTTTGCATAGAGAGAATAGTTTTCTTCCTCGAGATTTGATTGCCATCCCCAGTACCAATCGTCTTCGTTAAATGAACAATAAGCCTTCCCGTTTTTGGTAAGCTGAACCGGAGGAGAATTTGAGAAAAGGCAAACCTTGAGGTCGTTTCCGGCAAGCTTCTTTGCAATTCTCATAGAATTCTGAGCCTCGGCGTCACGATTAAAATCATAAGTGATTGTTCCGTTATCAAAATCCACGCTTTTGATAAAGCCATCGGTTCTCTGCCAATAATTCGGAATTTTTTCATCATCCCTCGAGCCTGTTCCGATATTATAGCGATAGATATTAAGACCGATTCCGTCTTTTTTATCATAAAGATACTTTATAATGTCCTCTGCATTGTCCCATCCGCCAACCTTATGAGCCCACCAGGCAGCAGAAGCGCCGAAGCCTTCAATTGTTTGATAAGTCTTAGTCGCATTGATGCTCGAAATCCTGTTTTCGTCAATAGCTTTCGCAACTATAACATTAGAGGACGCAGAGGTGTATTTCTTTTTATTTAATGTTTTTATTGCAAAAATTCTGAAATAATACGCTTTGTTTGAAAGGGAGGAAACCGTCGTTTTCAAAGACGACGCATTTTTGCTTTTAACACCTTTTTTAAAAGTTTTATCAGTTGAATAATCAATTCTGTAAGAGGTTGCGTTTTTAACCTTTGCCCACGAAAGATAAACGCTTGATTTACTTCTTCCGAGAACCTTTAAGGAGCTAACCTTATCGGGCAGGGTTGAAACAGTAAGCTTTGAAGAATAGGAAGAATAAAGGGTTTTCTTCTTCACTTTTTTATAAGCTTTAACGGCATACGTATAGGTAGTTGCCGAGCTGAGTTTTGTTATTTTATATGTATTCTTTGTTACATTTTTCAGCTTCGTGTATTTTCTGTTCTTGCTGTTATACTGATAAACTGCATATCCGCCTGCCTTGCTGACCTTTTTCCATTTTAAAGTAATGCTGTTAACCGTTGAGGAAGCCGAGAGCGACGAAGGCTTTGCCGGTGCGCTTGTTTTTGCAAATGCGCTCAGCGGAAAAGCTGTTACAATCAATACTAAAGATATAAACAACGATATAAGTTTTTTGCTTTTTTTCATAAAAAACTCCTCAATTACACGATTTTATTATACATTTTAATGAACTAACTTGCAATAAATATTACTAAATGGTGGCAAAACATCATTTTGCTTGCATTTATTTTAATAATTATGTATTATAAATCATATATGAAAGGAGTATTGATTATGGCAACTCAGAAGATTGATTTATCGCTATTGGACGGCGTTCTCAGCGAATATGCCGGGGTTAAAGGCAGCCTTATAACAATCCTGCAAAAAACTCAGGACATATACGGTTATCTTCCCAAGGAGGCAATAACCCTCATAAGCGAAAAAACAAATATCGCTGAATCGGAGATAATGGGCGTTGGAACCTTTTACACTCAGTTTCGCTTTGAGCCTGTTGGCAAATATCTTATAATGCTCTGTCAGGGCACCGCCTGCCATGTTAATTCATCAGAGCTTATTCTTGAAACAATTAAGGATGAGCTTGGAATAGGCGACGGTCAGACAACGAGCGACGGCTTATTCTCTCTTAAGTGCGTTGCCTGTCTCGGATGCTGCTCGCTCTCGCCTGTTATGATGATTAACGAGGATACATACGGCAGTTTAACTCCCGACAAAACAAAGAAAATACTCAAAGAATTAAGGGAGGCAGCTCAATGAGAATAGTTATCGGTCAGGGCTCCTGCGGAATTGCTGCAGGCGCAGAGAAGGTTAAAAATGCGCTTATTAACTGCAATGTTAAAGATGAAATAAGCATAACGGGCTGCATCGGAATGTGTTACCTCGAGCCGATTGTCGACATCTACAACGGCGACGAGCTTTTAAGACTTGTTAAGGTTTCGGAAAGCGACGCTCCTAAAATTGCTGAGTATCTTTCAACAAAGAATAAAGATTCGGTTAAAGATTTGATTGTTACTGATGAAGACAATGAATTTTTAACAAAGCAAACAAGAATCGCGCTTAAAAGATGCGGAATAATCAATCCGGAAGAGATTGACGCATATATAAAAGCAGACGGCTATACAGCGCTCAAAAAAGCGGTTTTGGATATGACTCCCGAAGACGTTATTGAAACAATCAAGGTTTCGGGTCTTGCAGGTCGAGGAGGCGCAGGCTTTCCGACGTGGTTCAAATGGAATGCCGCCCGTCAGAGCGAAGGCGAGGAAAAATATCTTATCTGCAACGCCGACGAAGGCGACCCGGGTGCGTTTATGGACAGGGCTGTTATTGAATCCGACCCCCATAATCTCATAGAAGGTATGCTAATCGGCGCATATGCAATCGGCGCAAAGCACGCTGTTGTTTATGTTCGTGCGGAATATCCGCTTGCAATTAAAAGACTGAAGCGAGCAATCAGACAGGCAAGCGAGAAAGGCATAATCGGAAATAACATATTCGGTTCTGATTTCTCCTGTGATTTCACAATCAAGGCAGGTGCAGGCGCATTTGTCTGCGGTGAGGAAACCGCACTCATAGAATCCCTTGAAGGACACAGAGGTATGCCGAGACTCAAGCCCCCCTTCCCTGCTCAGTCAGGCTTCTGGAGAAAGCCGTCAAATATCAACAATGTTGAAACCTTTGCGAACGTTTCATGGATTATCAACAACGGCGGAGAAGCGTTTGCAGCAATGGGAACCGAGGGTTCCAAGGGAACAAAGGTTTTCGCCGTAACAGGTAAAATTAAGAGAAGCGGACTTGTTGAAATTCCCATGGGCAAAACCCTTCGAGACGTTATCTTCGATATCGGCGGCGGTATGAAGGGCGACAAGGCGTTTAAGGCAGTTCAGATGGGCGGTCCCTCGGGCGGATGTATTCCCGCTGAGCTGATTGATACAGTTATCGACTACAAGGCTCTAAGTGCAACAGGCGCAATTATGGGAAGCGGCGGAATGGTTGTTATGGACGAATCAACCTGTATGGTTGGCATGGCTAAATTCTTCCTTGATTTTACAGCAAAAGAGAGCTGCGGAAAATGCATTCACTGCCGAATCGGAACAAAGCGAATGCTTGAAATGCTTGAAAGAATAACAAAGGGCGAAGGCAAGAACGGAGATATTGAACTCCTTGAAGAGCTATGTTATTCAATTAAAGACGGCGCTCTTTGCGGTCTTGGTCAGACAGCTCCGAACCCTGTTTTAACAACAATAAAGTATTTCAGAAATGAATACGAAGAGCATATAAACAACAAGAAATGCCCTGCAGGTGAATGCAGCGACCTTGTTGAATACAAGATTATTAAAGACAAATGTAAAGGCTGCACGCTCTGTGCAAGAAACTGCCCCGTTGATGCAATCAGCGGAAGCGTTAAACAGCCGCATGAAATCGACCCTGCAAAATGCATCAAATGCGGCAAGTGCTATTCTTCCTGCAGATTCGATGCAATAGTTAAGGAATAGGAGGGCTTGAAGATGATTAATTTAATTATAAATAACAAAGCCGTTCAGGCTCCTGAAGGCTCAACTATTCTTGAAGCTGCAAGAGCAAACGGAATATATATCCCTACTCTTTGCTACGATGAGGCAGTTGAGGTTTACGGTGCTTGTGGTCTCTGTGTTGTTGAGGCTGAAGGCATTCCGAAGCTTCTTCGTTCCTGCTCGGCAAAGGTAAGCGAAGGTATGGTTATAAACACCGAGAGTGAAAGAGTTGTTCAGTCAAGAAAAATTGCTCTTGAGCTTCTTATGTCCGCCCACGACGGCGACTGTGTTGCTCCCTGCCAGCTGAACTGCCCTGCAAGAACTGACTGTCAGGGTTATGTTGGCTTGATTGCAAACGGCGAATACGACGCAGCGCTGAAGCTTATTAAAAACAAAATTGCTCTTCCTGCGTCAATCGGAAGAGTTTGCCCCCATCCCTGTGAAAAGGGATGCAGAAGGGCGAATGTTGAAGAGCCGATAAACATTGCTCAGCTAAAAGCATTTGCAGCCGATATGGATTTAAAGGCTGATTCATATGTTCCCGAATGCAAGCCATCAACGGGCAAAAAGATTGCCATCATCGGTGGCGGTCCTGCAGGATTGACTGCTGCATTTTATCTCAGACTTCTCGGTCACGAGGTAACAATCTACGATATGATGGAAAAGATGGGCGGTATGCTCAGATACGGCATTCCTCAGTACAGACTGCCGAAAGAGGTTCTCGACAAGGAAATTGCAATTATTGAGAAAACCGGCGTTAAGATGGTAAACGGCAAAAAGCTCGGCGTTGACTACACTGTTAAGAGCCTTAAGGCTGACAACGACGCCGTTATCGTCGCAATAGGCGCATGGAGCTCAAGTTCTATGAGAACGCCCGGCGAAGACCTTAACGGTGTATACGGCGGTATTGATTTCCTTCGCGGAGTTATTCAGGGAAACCCTGTTGAAATCGGCGAAAAGGTTGCAATCTGCGGTGGCGGTAACACTGCTATGGATGCGTGCAGAACCGCAGTTCGTCTTGGTGCTAAAGAGGTTTATGTTGTTTACAGAAGAACAAGAAATGAAATGCCTGCCGACAAACTCGAAATTGACGAGGCTGAGGAAGAGGGCGTAATCTATAAGTTCTTAACCAATCCCCTATCCTTCAACGGCGAAAACGGAAAGGTTAAATCCATAACACTTCAGGTTATGGAGCTTGGCGAGCCCGACGCATCGGGCAGACGCAGACCCGTTCCCATTGAGGGTAAAACAGAGGAAATTGCCGTTGACAGTGTTATTATGGCTATCGGTCAGAAGCTTGTTGCTGACGATGCGAAGGAGCTTACGTTAACCGACAGGGGCAATATTCAGGCTGATGAAGACACTTTTGAAACAAATCTCGACGGCGTTTTTGCAATCGGAGATGCAACAAACAAGGGCGCTTCAATTGCTATTGAGGCAATCGGTGAGGCAGACCGCTGCGCTAAGGTTGTTGACGCCTATCTCAAAGGCGAAAGCTTTGAAACAAGAGTTCCCTATATAAGCAAAAGGGATGAAAAAACCATTGATTATTCAATGAGAGAAAAGCAGGAAAGAATTATGGCAAAGGTTCTTCCTGCAGATGAAAGAAACAAGAATTTTAAAGAGGTATCGCTTGGCTTAACCGAAGAGGAGGCAAAGAAGGAAGCGAACCGCTGTTTAGAGTGCGGTTGCCGCGAATACTACAAATGTAAGCTTCTCAATGTTGCTCAGAGATACGACATAAAGCCCGAGAGATTCAAGGGCGAAATGCCTCAGAAATACAACGAAAATTCAAATGAATTTATCGAAAGAAACACTGCAAAATGTATTCTCTGCGGTCTTTGCGTTCGCTCATGCAGAGAGGTTATGAACCTTTCCTCAATCGGACTTTTAGGAAGAGGCTTTTCAACAAATGTTGCGCCTGCCTTCAATCTTCCTCTCAATGAAACAAACTGCACAAACTGCGGACTTTGTGTTTCTCTTTGCCCGACAGGAGCTTTAACAGAGCGCTCAAGTCTTAAAAAGCAGGTTCCCCTTGATGAAAGATATGAAGAAAAAACCGTTGAAATAAACGGCGAAAAAGCAAGCGTTCTTGTTGCAAAGTATAACGGAAAAACTATCAGGGTTATTCCGAACGACGATATTTCAAGAAATGCAAACCTGTCGAGAGAAGAGCTCTTTAAGCTGGTATAAGTATGAAAGAAACAACCAAAACAAAGCTGAAAGAAGCATTATTCGGAATTGCATTCATCCTTTCATGCTTTACAATGAACAGTGACCATCTCGGCGGTTACTGGAAGAGCGGCGGAATGCCGAAAATAATGCTCAGATACCTTTTGATTTTTGTTTTTTTAACAGTGCTGACAATTATCAATAAATCCAATTTCAGCTTTATTTCAAAATTTGTTAAATATACACTTTGGGCGATAACTCCGCTTGTTATATTTGATTACTATGTAACTCAGTTCAGCGGCGGTCTATTTCTATACAGGGTTTGGTGGATATCCTACATAATCGTTGCATCGGGAACAGTTTTTCTTTCAGCAACGATAATCAAGCCTAAAAACTATAAAATCTTTTACTGTGATTTCTGGCAGGGGTTCACGCCGATATATCTATTCACTTTATATATCTGCTTTCTCAGAACACCTTTTACAAGCCTGACAACCAATTTCAGACTTGGCAACGGAACATTTCTTATGCTCAAAGCAATAATAAAAAATCCGCATATTGATTTTGAACCATATCTGATATTTGTTGGCAACGTTATTATTTTTCTTCCCCTGCCCTTCATTCTTTCGGCGCTGTTCAAAAAAATAAAACCATATCAGCTCTTGCTGATAGGTTTTGCAGCTCCGTTTATTGTTGAAGGATATCAGTATTTTCTAAAATGCGGCGATGTTGATATAGACGACGTTATCCTAAACTGGCTCGGCTTCTTCATCGGACTTTTTATACAACAAATAATAAAAAAGCGACTGCTCACTGAAAAGTGAGCAGTTTTTCTTTAATAAAACTCTTTTATATAATCCAAAACATCGTCGCGTGTGTCTTTGAACGGTCCCGGAGTTTCCATTTTGAGTGAAACAAGAGCGGTGCAATATAAAAGCGCATCCTTAACAGAAGCTCGCTGACGCTCGGTTATATAACCTGCAAAGGTTGTATCGCCTCTTCCTGTTCTTCCTGAGAGGTTACGCGCTTTAATCGGGCAAGTATAGATTTCCTTGCCGTCGTAAGCCAAAACCTCGGTATTATGGGTTATCAAAACCTCTTTAGCTCCCCAGGAATAGAGCAGCTTTGCAGCCTCTGCCCTGTCGGTTAATCCTGTTAAAATCTCAGCTTCCGCAGCATCAGTTTTAAGATGGTCTATGTACTGAAGATACTCCATCTTTTCTGCCCAGTCGTGAAAAGCCATTGATTTATCAGCTTCAACATGGCGCAAAAGACACTGAACATCAACTGCAACCTTGCCATGCTTTGAAGCCTCTTTGAATAGCTCGCCATCAAAATCACCGTAAACAAGCCCCGCGAAATGATAAATCTTTGTCTGAATATCGGGCAATTCTTCAAATTTAAAGGTGTCGCAAACGCCCATTGAGGTACATTCGCGTTTTTCCTTATCGGCAGTGAAATACTGATTTTTTATTGAGCAGGTATCTTCTGACTCGCCCCAATATAAATCAGCTGAGGAATCGGCAAAACGCCTTTCAACCTCTGCTTTATCAGCAGCCTTGGACTTAGTAAATAAAGCAGTTTTATTTCCGCTTTTTGCCGCAGCAAAACCCGAAGCAACAACCGCTCCGCCAAGCTCCTCACGCTTATTCCCCTGATAATCAATATTGCAGTCCCACGAAACAGGACCAATAACCAAAACATCATAGTTGTTCATATATTACTCCGCTAATTATAATACTACATACAACCTGTTTTAACAAAAAGGTCAGAATTTTCTTCAACCTCAATCAAAACCCCGTTAACATCTGCAGTTGCGATTATTTTTGACTTAGAAACGCGCTTTAATTTATGTTTTACATCAGGATAGATTCTATATGACCAATTGCAGACAATTGCATAATCAGGATTGAGTTTTTTTGCAAGATATAGTGAGGTTGACCCAATATACCCATGATGCCCAACTTTCAAAACATCAACTTTTCCAACCGCATCAGCAACTTCTTTTTCATCGCCGTCCATGTAATTCATATCTCCAGCAAGTAAGAAACGCTTTCCATACACCTCTGCAAGTGTTACAACTGAATTTATGTTTTCGCCGTAAAGCTTTCTTCTTTTTTTATATTCACCGTTAAAAAATGTCAGTTTCCACTTTCCGAGATAAACCGATTCCCTGTCGAAAGATTCAATCAGTTTAACACCATTATTCTTAATCGCATCCAGCATTTGTGTATAGACTTCAACATTGTCCCACCGTCTTCGTTCATAATGAACGACGCCTTCTTCGTGGTACGGCTTGAGATATGCAGTTTTAACGCTAATATCCGGATGATTTATAACTGTGTCAAATCCGCCGATATGGTCGCTATGAGCATGCGTTCCAAGAACAAATTCAATACTTACTTTTCCGTTTTTATCAGAGAAATTACGAATCAGATAATCAACAACAATATCTTCATAACCCTGATACTTAAGAAATGGTTTATCGGGAGGATAATCGTTATCCTCCGCAGCATCTATCATCGCAATTTTTCCTTCACTTTCAATAATAATACAATCAGAATGCCCTGTGTTTAAAAAATGTATTCTTTCTTTCATTATTAATCAATCAGCCTTCTTTTTTCTGTGAATTACAAATCTTTGAAGAGGATATGTCCAAACAGTAGGAACAACCATAACAAGCAGCTTAGTCAACATAACAACAGCAAAATTATCATAGCCGTTATTTTTTATCCATGTTCCGAGGAATGCGCCAAACCATGTGTTAAAAGTAATTGTTAAAACAACCATAATAATGTAAAGAATTGTTGAAACAACTATGTTTGAATCTGCCTTAAATGTCAATTTTCTGTTCATAATATATGAAGCGGTATAGCCAACAACAGCACTTAAAAAGTAGCTCCACATATATCCCTTATATTCAATCCCTAGGAACTTAAGAACTGCGTTATCAGTAACAGGAACAGTATTTAATGATTTAAAAACAACATATTGCAAGAAAGCAAAAACAACCATCTCAAGAATTGCTGTGCTTGCTCCTGTAAACGAGAATTTAATAAATTTCCAGATTTCTTTATGCTTTTGAATAAAACTGCCCGAATTATTTTTTTCTTCACAGGAAGCAGTATTATATGAAGAATCCATTATGCAAAGCTCATCAAAACTATCAATTTCCGAAACGTCTTCTTCATTCATTTTATAAACTCGCAAATCAAATTTATCAGGATGACAAAACATTACAATGTCATCCCAGAAAAGAGAGTGTTTCTTGTTTTTTTCAAACTCAAGTTCAAGAAGTTCTTTTAAAACTTTGCCGTCACGCTCATTCCATCGTGAAACGCTGTATAGCTTCCAGCCATTACTTCCACCTGTTCGTGAACAAGAAATAATCCTGTTGTTCTCATCAACTTCCATCAGCCATTCATTTGTTTCTTCTTTGCTCAAAACCCCGTTATATCCTGAATATTCAAATTCAGGATTAAGAATACCGGAATTAAAAATAATTTGATCTCCGTCGAGAATGAAAGCATTATTAATACATTTCCTTGCCACATATAATGATGAAATATTGTTGCAGTTTTCGTAATACGGATTATCTATAAGAACAATGCCTTCATACTTTTCTTTGAGATACTCGAATTGTTCTTTCAGATAGCCCACAACTATATATATTTCATAAATACCATTATTATGTAATGCCTCGATAACGCTTTCAATCATCGGAGTGCCATTAACTTTAACTAAAGGTTTAGGAGTTTCTAATGTTATCGGCTGCAACCTTTCACCTTTACCGGCAGCCATAATAACTGCTCGTTCAATTCTGCTCATTTAATAACCCTCCTTCATATTAATCATCAACAACACAACATCGTCATAATTATTTATATGTGATTCGTATTATACCGGTGTCATATAATCATTTCCGCATTAGAAAAATAAAATTCATCATATTGATTCCTAGTCGCTGTGAAATACTGATTTTTTATTGAACAGGTATCAGCCGATTCACCCCAATATAATTAAGCGCCTGAATCGGCAAAACGCTTTTCAACCTCTGCCTTATCAGATGCCTTTGACTTTGCGAACAAATCAGTTTTATTACCGCTCTTAGGCAACAAAACCAGAAGCAACAACCGCTCCTTCAAATTCCTCGCGCTTGTTTCCCTGATAATCAATATCGCAGTCCTATGAAACAGGACCAATGACTAAAACATCGTATTCTTTCGTATTGTCTTCCTTAGTTTTTATTAATCAAATAAATTTCCGAAATCTATTCCTTTATTTGTATGATTTGTTACCCTTTTTTCAACCGGAGGAAGCTGCATATAATCGCCATATTCAATCCGTAGTACCTTATCATAGTTTTTTGGAATACGAAACATTTCGCCTTCAAATTCAGCCATTATTCCATCGCCAAAATCACCACTGTTGAATCTATTAACGACTTCATCCATTTTAAATGAATAAATATCACTGTCAGTTTTATTAAATTCAGTTTCCATTTTTAATAATTTGTTATGAAGATAATTATAGGGAACTAATAAATATAAGAGTTTACCGATAATGCGATAGATTGTCTTGTCTTTTACTTTGAGAAGAAGTGGGAGCTCAATAATTGTTCTTATTCTTTTTGCTCTTTCATGAAACTTTAATATTTCCTTATCCGTAATGTCTTCTCTTTCTTTGTCAAGAGGAAAAATATCAACCCATATTCCTTGATGCATTTTCATATTATTAGTTAAGTTTTCTTTAAACTCTGTTCCATTCATTCTGACTTTTGCAAAATTATAAGGATATTCTTTTTCAGTTTTCCAATCCTGATAAAAGAATTCTTCACCAAGTTCTTTTGGCGCTATTTTTGCAAACTTTTCGTAGTCTTCCCTGAACATCCAGATATCAATATCATCATCCCAAGGAATAAATCCTTTATGTCGTATTGCACCAATCAGTGTTCCATATGCAAGATAATACTTTATGCCGTGTTTTTCGCATATCCTTACAATCTCTTTCAAAATATTTAATTCAACAACTTTAAGTTTATCAAAATCAGATAATATGTTGTTCATATACATAACCTCAAAAATTTTTCAAATATTACATATGTTTTTTCTAAATGCTTTATTTCTATCCTAATATAAAATGATGTGCTACTCTTTATTATTCTATATTTTCAATCACTTTCTTAAAAGTTTAGAAATTTGTTTGTTCATAAGGCTTATCGGATATGCCAAAGCGATTGAAATAATAATTGTTAACAAAACCCATATAGTTTCATTTTCAATCCAGATAACATCACTTCTTAAAACTGAATAAACAAGGCCGTGAATTAAATAAATCTCAAGTGATATTCCTCCGAGCCATTTCCATATAAACAAACTTGGTTTAAACTTATATGAAAGAACAATAACCAAAGCAACTGTAAACAAAGGTGAAACCAACCTGAAAGCAGTTCTGATATAATGAGCATCTGATCGAGGCATAAATCTGTCGGTTACTACAGGAACAACATATAAAACAACAAAGATTGCTGCAACAGAAGCTAAAGCAATAAAATACTTTTTATTAAGAACTGAATCTATTGTTTCTTTTTTATATGCCCAGATTAATCCGAGAACAAAACCGTAGTTGGATAAAAACCACATGCTCGGAACATTAAATATTATGCAAAAAATAACAAATACCGTTTCAATAGCAAATATACAAAGAATTTTGTTTGGAATGCTTTTAATTCTTTTGCATTTAAATACAAAGTAAAACGAAACATAAAGAGCTATCAAAACAATTAAATACCATGAATTCTTTGCAACTCCCGATATAATAATTGATTTTAATACATCTACTAAAGTAAAGTGCTCTCCTGTCAGATTTCTTACAACTGCATATAAAGCAACATCAAGCAAATAAATAATTACAATGTATAGTAATCTCTTCTTAATAAATCCATCAAGATACTTTTCTTTCTTCTTTTTATATTGAATCACTAAACCATATCCTGATAAAAAGAAGAAAAATGAAACGAGAAGATATCCTGCAATCGTCATATAACCGAAAATATGACCTTCAGTTGTTCTTTCAGACATATGATGAAGAATAATTCCGATTGCAGCAATACCTCTCATATTGGTTGTATATTCAACAGAAAGATAGTCTTCTTTCCCCCTTTTGCCAAACACGGAAAGTATAATTAATAATGCATATACTAATATAAAAATATCCATAATCTTTATTTTAAATCTATCAGTTTATATTCTTGTAAAATTGTGTTTATTTTTGTTGTTTTTATATCATATTTAAAACATATTCTATCAGTTTATCAGGTCTGCAGTATTTGTAATAATACTCCTTATTGTTCAATTCCATTGATTCTAACAGTTGCCTATTGTTATATAGTTTTTTTACGCATTCAACACATTCATCAACAGTTGAATATTCCAAATAATTCTTTCCCTCTTGAAAATCACCTATAACTTCATAATTAAGCTTTTCAGATACTATTGCCTTACCTGCGGCAACATATTCTCCGAATTTCCATCCTATGCTTTTGTGTAAACCTGTACTTGCAATACATATGGATGCTTTTTTCATGGATTTAATATAAACCATTTTCTTTGTATAATACATAGGCATAATTAAATCCGGACATAGTTTTCTGGATGTATTGTTGTCTTCTACGCCTCCAATAAAATCGTCTTTGAATTCTTCTTTTAGTCTGCGAATAATATTGATTCTCATTTCATTAATATCGGTCCTCTCAACCAATTCAGCATCAGTTACATTCTCCGAACCATCATCTGCCCAGAGCCTGCACATAAAGATAATTGGGGGACCATTTTTCTTTATTTCTCTTTCATAATACTTGATGCTATTCGGCATAACAAATTTTTTTACAAGAGTTTGAAATGATTTAAATGATTTATACCATTCAATTGGATTAAAAAAATAACTAATATCCCAGTTAAATGAAAGAGGATGTATTTTTTTTCTATTATTCTCTGAATACTCCAAATTTTGGATTTCTGAAAAACTCCGTTTAAAATAATATTCTACCGATGATAAGTATTTATCAACCGATTGAGTATCAAAAAAATATCCATCAGTCATATCAAAAGCAATTTTTACAGTACCATTTATTGTAGCCTCAAGAATATCTCTGCTTGGCAAATAATGATCAATCGGGCTATCATAATTTTCAATGATTTCAAGACTGATTTTTCCCTGTTTTTTTAATTCTCGGAAGCCCGTAATAATTTGTCTGTTATGTGCACTTCTGGAATACAAAAAAACACTTACACTGTCCATAACAATACTCCACAAAAATATTTCTTATCTCCAAAAAATACAGATATGCATATGAAATAACGGTTCAAATAATAAGCATCTATTGAGTTTTTTAAAACAAAAATTGCTTTACTAATGACTAAAAAAAGAATTATTAATTCTCTTTATTAGCGCCTCTTCTTTTGATTCCTTTTAAAAAGTCCATACCTGTATTGAGTAAATAATTAAATGCCTCAACTTTAAATAACCATGATAAACCGATATATATGATTCCGCCAAGCGGAACCTGAATAATAAGTTTAACAATATCCGGTAACGATGTAAAATTAATACAATAAACAGGCACACCCATAACTATTGCTAAAATTGCTGCTGGAAGGAGATCTTTTATTTGCTGGAAATAAGAATAATTCAGCAATTTATTATTTGGGAATGAATAAATAACAGATTTAAAAAGAGCCAAAAAAACAGATGAAAAAGCAACCCAGAAAACCCCAAATTTTATTGATATACCCAAAGCAATCAATTCAAGGATATCTCTTATTAATTCCAGTTTTAATATCAAATCGCTTCTTCCTAAGGATTTAATTGCATTAATATTGGCAGTATGAATTAATGACCATGAATAAGCAAAACAAAAAATCTGTAAATACGGTACCGCCGGTAGCCATTTTTCAGTCAGCATAACTCGTATCATAGGCTTTCCTACAACCGCCAGACCCATCATTAAAGGAAATATAATGTAGGAACAACACTTAATTGACCTTCTCGCCATTTGTTTAACTGTTTCAATACTATCCTGAGACTTCGACATTACAGGAAACAAAACATTATCAATTGAAGTATTAACATTTTTAATAAGCAATAATGGATATGAAGATCCCCTGTTATAAAATGCTAAATCTGATGCAGAATAAAACTTTCCGATTAAAAGATCTCTTAAGCTTTGATAAAGTGTATCAATTACAGCTGATAAAAGAAGTTTCCAACCAAATGAATAAAGTTTTTTTAATCTGGAAAAAGAAAATTTCCAAATAGGATGCCATTCAACAGTAATCCATAAAATAATTGTGTCTATAACACTGTTTGTTAAATACTGAATAACAAGTGCCCATGTTCCAAGACCTTGATAAGCAGCTACTATACCAAATACAGCAGATATAATAGTTCCTATAAGAGTTGCAAAAAAGAATTTTTTAAATTGTAAATGCTTTGAAACATATGCATTCTGAACACTATTTAAAGCAGTTAAAAACAGCCTTAATCCTAAAACTCTTAAAACAGGAGTAAGCAGGCTATATTGGCTTCCATAAAACTTCTGAATTAATGGTGCAGAAAAAAACACAATTAAATATATAAATCCAGAAAGAACCAATTGAAAATAGAAAACTGATGAATAGTCTATTTCATCTGCATCTTTTTTCTGAATCAGTGCACTTCCGAATCCGCTTGCAACAAAAATATCTGCAAGACTAATAAATACATTAACTATTGCAATAATTCCGTAATCTTCTGGGTCAAGTATTCTGGAAATAACAATTGTAACAACGAATGAAACGAGTTGAGCGCCTATTCGCTCTCCAAATCTCCAGAATAAGTTTGTTAGTACTTTAATTCTATTTTCCATTTTTCTCTTTTCTTAAACCGACTCAATTTAATTTCATTTATTATTGATATTTCAAAATTATTATTAAAAGGGATAGCCTTTTTCTATATACGCAACATAAACCTGTTTTTAATTCTCTTGATAATAATACTAAAAAAATTCTTAAATCTGTAGTTTAATATTGCTTTTTTTCTCTTACCCTGAAAATCATAGGATAAAAACCAATCAACAAATTCTTTTTGCTCATCATTAAAACCACTGTAGTTTTCTTTCATTTTTTTCTGTATTGCAGGCCAATGCAGATTTCCTTCACCTTCAACACGGTGTTTAATCATGTTTTCTTCAAATTCTTTTTCAAAATGGTTTTTCAGACTGTCTTTTATATCAAATCCAAATTCTCTGACATCTCCGCCTTCTGCGGTTATTCCAAGAACAGACCTGAAACATTTATCGCACTTACAGCAATTGATTTCATTAAATGAACAAACCCTTATAGGATACGGTCGTTTGAGCGAATTTGCATGATCAACAATAACTTTGGCTTTGTCCTGCCTTGTCAGTTCCGAACCATCGTGAATACAGCCTCCATTTGAAGCAAATCTGAATTCGCTGTCAGTTGTTACATATGATGCACAATGAACATATTCACCAATTGGAACCGAACTTGCGATATAAACATTTTTGACCTTAAATTTATAAGCAAGAGGAATTGCAATTGAAATAAAACTCATTGAATGCTGAAATCCATGCCACCAAGTATCTCCAAGTTTTTTGGTAATTCTTTTATCAAACCATTTAGAGTTTACTATTACAGCAAAATTTGATTTAACAAATTCAACATCTCTGTTTTCAATTTTTGCAAATTCAGAAACATCCTTAAAATCAGCATCAGCAGCTTTGTCAACTCCGTCAACAGTTTGATACCAACCCTGAATATTGGTGAGAATAGGATTAGTTTCAATGTGCCTTATATATGTTGTATGTGCGTCCATTCCACCGCTGAAAAGAAGAAGACTTTGGCGCTCAACATCGTATGTATTATCAATTATTTTTGCAGGAATAAAGTTTCCCTTCAGAGGATAATGGTTATACAGATTTTGGTATGCTGCTTTTATCTTATAAACAGAATCATAAAATGTTTTGTCTATCTCTTCTACCCATAAAACAGTATCAGTAAGCCACATAAGTGGAAGTATACTTGCAACAAAAGGAATGGCAAGAATTGATTTTGGGATATCGCTCATATCCTCCTGATACTCTAAAAACATAGTATCCGTTGTGAAATAATCTTTTAGATTTCCTCTTGCTTCAAATTTAAATTCCACATAATTCTTGTTAACTGTCAGTTGTTTTAAAATAACTCCGTCCATCAAAACACTCCATATTAAATACTATACATAGCAGAAAAATATCTTCTGAAATTATAAGGATGATCTTCAACAGAATCGTCTTTAGGAAGCGATTCAGCAATATCACACAATAATCTATAATCCATTGACTTTTGGTTTTTTTCACTATATGCAATAATCAACCTCAAAGGGTCTACTTCCTTATCACAGCAGCATCTGAATATATCTTTGAGAAAACTTGAGTGAAATCCTGCATAACCGCAGACAAGATCAAGTGGATTCTGAAGAACTATATGCCTGATATCTTTTAATGAAACATACCCATATTCCAGCAGTTTGGGAATATCTATATCAGTAAATTCATTTCCGTATTTCTTCTGGATTGCCATAACAAACATTTCAGTTGAAGTATTACCTAAGCTTCTTCCGAGACCTTGAAATGAGCAGTCAACTAAATCAAAACCGTATTCAGCGCATTTTATACTGTTTGCAACCGCCATACCCAGGTTATTATGACCATGAAAACCGATATGGATTTCAGGATTAATTTCGTTAATAGAATTATAGTATTCTTCTAAATCTTCGGGAAGCATTGTTCCTGCTGAATCGACCAGATAAACAAAATCAGCGCCCCAATTGGTTACGGCATTTGCTTGCTTTGCAATAAACTCAGATTGAAATACATAAGTCTTCATAAAATTAACCATAACAGTTAATCCGACTTTTTTTGCTTCAATAATATATTCTTTTGCTTTGTCAATCTCATCAGCAGGCACGCCAATTCTGATGAAATTAATTCCGTGATCATACACTTTTTTCAGACTCTTAATTTCAGCTATTCCGGGAATACAGAACATACCAAGTTTTGAATCCATTGATATTTTTTTTGCAGCATCAATATATTCAATATCGGAATATAATGAAACACCGTATTCAGGAGAGCTTGCATCTATTCCCATTCCATGTCCGATTTCAATATATTCAATACCCAGTTTAACTAGCTTTTCAACAATGTTAGAAACATCCTTGCAGGTGAATTTAAAATCAACTGCATAACTTCCGTCTCTGATAGTTGTATCCATTATTTTCATCTTCTGAACTCCTCAAACTGCATCTTCCAGCGATCAATCTCGTCATATGGCATATTGACTTTTGTTTCAAAATCACTGTTAATCATATCATCCAGTTTTTCTTCAACTTCTGTTATTTCAATGCAATTCAGATTATTTGCTGCATTGATTTCCCTGGCTCTCTCATCAATAGCAATGATAATTGAACGCTTTTTGTGGCGCATTGCAAAAACTCCGCCATGAAGCCTTGTTCCGATATAATCAAGGTCGTTATTTTTCAAAACGCTTTCGTATGCCTCAATACTTGGCGGTATCAATTCAATATTTTCGGTGTTTTTAAACTTAGAAAAATAATCAAAATCTCTGTCACCCTGAATCCACAGGAACACTTTAGAATAATTACGGACAACAATATCAATCATTTTTTGTTCATTTACATCAGCTTTGAATCTGGCAGTCAGAGTTATCAATGCGCAATCAGCTTTTGTTGAGGGAATCTGTGAACAGAACTCGGGTGTTAACTTCCACATGGTTACACACCCTGTATTAATAGCTTTTAATCCCAGAACATTCTCAACAAAATCCTTGCTTCGCTTATCTCTGACACTATGGTAAAAATCGTGGTTAAGAACACTTTGATATAATTTCGTAGTATAGCTGTTTGTATAATCCCCTGCTCCAGCGCCAACTCCAACAGTTATTACACCTCTTAATGGTTTTGAATTCCATTTATTTATATTCCACTGTGGATAATGAGTTTTTAAATCTTTTACAAGAAGATTTGAACCGCCAGCAAATTTATAGTCACAATCAGAATAATTCTGAACTGAAATAGAATTTCGCCAGACGGAAAAAGCATTAAATGAAGGAAGATGCGTAGACATATTATAAACAAATGAATTATCTAATACAGGAGATAATTCTCTGCGTACACATTCCATTATAATATGGTCTCCCATATTTGATGTTCCTATTGACGTGTCTAATAATAAATTTCTTTTCATAATATTTTTCCAAATAATGATTTAATGTTATTTACTGTTTTCTCGCCGAAAACTCTTCTTATTAATCTATTGATTTTAAGTCTTTGGGTTGATTTATCATTCCAGCTTGCATCGTACCAATGAATTGAATAAGTGTTTTTGGTTTTTCTGAGTTTGCCTGTTAAACTGTCATACGGATTCAAATAATCTTTAGGTAAAATAGTAATTTCATCAATAAGTTGCATTTCTCCATTAGTTTTCAAACCATAATAAGCTAATAAGTTAGTTGTATATTTTGTGCAAGCTATTAAATTAAGTGAACCATCTTTGTTTATAAATGTCTTATTTTTATATTCTTCAATGTGCTTTGCAAAAAAATCAAGACCAGCTTCAGCACCTATTCCTAATCCTGTTGCAACATTCTCATCATTTTCAAATCCCATGAACGCTTTGAGATTTAATAAATCATCAAAAGATTTAACAACCTCAACGTCAGTGTCAAAATATAAACCACCACAATTATAAACGACTATCAAACGAGCTACATCTGAAACAAACGCATATTTTTTTGCATCGTATGCCTGTTGCATATACGGAATCTGAGTAATATCAAAATTATTTTCGTTCCACTCGATTATTTCATAATCAGGGCAAAACTCTTTCCAACTATTGATGCATTTTAAAACACTTTTTGGCTTTTCATTTCCACCAAACCAACAATAATGAATTATCTTTGGAATCATAATAATTCTCTCTCTAAGTATTTACAAATTTGCAATTTTTCTGTTTCTAATACAACTAAAAACTTTATCAACACCATTACTGATAATCATTTCAATGTATGAGGAAACTATACACAAAACTAACATTAATGATAAAATAATTATTGGATACTTTGCTTTCCAGATAAAGCCTTGAAACAAAACCGAATAAAAAAACATATGTGTTAACAAAATATTTGTTGAATGCTTACCTAAAAACATAAATGCTCTTTCAACATTTTTTGATTTTTTTATCAAGTTGAAAGCGAAGAATATTATAATGGCATTTATTCCGCTTAATACAGATTTGTTAAGAATACCTGTAATTAGAAAATCAATCAAAAGTAATACCATTATAATAATGTTAATTGTATACGAATTAACTCTCTCGATAATTCTTTTTATAACATTATCAAGTTTATCGATAAGTTCACCTTTGCAAATAAACGCTCCTACCAAAAAATACGGTATTACGTTTAAGAAGTCTTGAATTGCTTTTATTATTATTGTTGTTGCTATGGATGTTGTGTTGAATTGAAAATTATAGAAGTGACTTACCACATACCAAACAAATTCAAGCAACAGAATCGCACTAATACCAACATAACTATTAATTTTTTTAATAGGAAACATCAAAATAAAAGATGGTATTAAAAGAATAATTACATATGTTTGCAGATACCACCATGCACCGTTATATCCATTGCTTATAAGGAAGACATGCATCAAAAATTTACTAAAGGAGCCGGGAATTAATTCATTTCCTAATATCAAGCCGATAATAGAAAACATAACCAGTATTATCCAATAATTCTTAAGTATTTTTCCAATTCTTTTTATATTATCTTTCAACTTTGATTTATCTTTTTGATAAAGCAAATATTGAGCATAACCTGCACATAATGAATAAAGTGGAACACATATTTCACAAAAGAAGCCTATCCAATATACAAATGGTTTATTATCGCTTATCCAGATTAATGGAGTGTATAAAATATCTGAACCAAGTCTGCAGAACAAGTGTAGACAAACCATCGTTAAAATAGCAAGTCCTCGAGTCATTACTGCTTCTTTCTTGCCGTAAACCATATTAATCCTCCATTAATGAATAAAGTTTCTCGATCTCTTTTGAATTCGTGTAATCTGTTTTCTTAGTGTTTTCTATTAGTTTGTTTCTTAATTCTTCATTGTTTATTAAATCGACTATACCCTTAGCGCAACCTTCGTTATCCATAGGTACAATAACGCCGTCAAATCCATCTGTTAACTGACTGCTAGAAGTAGCATAATTTGTGATAACAACGGGTTTATTAAGAATTTGAGCCTCAATAACTGAAACACTCTTTCCCTCATATCTTGAAGGTTGAACGTATATATCACAATTCTTAATATAAGGATATGGGTTATTCTTTTTTCCTAGAATAACTACTGTGTCTTCAACATTTAATTCCCTGATTTTGGTTCTAATCAGTTCCTCATCTGGTCCAAATCCAATCAAATACCATTTTATATTATTAATTTTTCCTTTTATTGATTTTGCTATTTCTGGAACATTGTCAAAATTTTTTGCCGTGCAAAATCTTCCAACAGAAAGAAGATTAATATATTCACTTGAAAAAGAATTATTTTCAATTGGTTCTTTTGATTTTTCTTCAATTATTTGCTTTGGTAAACAGTTTTCAATAACAATTACTCTGTCTTTAAACTCAGGAACAACAGAAATAAAAGAATCTTTGCAACTTTCACTGACAGCTGCAATAATATCAACCTTTGAAAACTCTTTTATTAAGGCGTTTAAATCAGTTTCAACGCTGGAATAATCTGTGTGAATCCAACCAACCTTTATATCGGAATCGGATTTTTCAAAAATTATATCAAATGGTCTGAAAAAACCTAATGCAATATCATAATGCTTTTCTAATTTCGGAACAAATTTCTTTATAATCTTAGCTTTATATTCATCTATGTGTACCGTTCTAAACAATGAAACCAATGAAAACATTATCCTATAAAATGCAGAATAAAAACAACCATGTCTTATCTTTTTAATTAACGAACATTCTAAGTATTTCATTTCATTAATTTCAGGAAAAACATTGACATTTTCATTAATTTGCTTAAACAACAGACCGTGATGAGCATATAGAAACAAATCAACATTATACTCATCATAATCAATTGAATCAAGAAGTCCAATAAGGCTGCTTTCAATTCCGCCAAGATCCATTGAGCCTGTAAAAACGACTAAAATTTCTTTCTTTTTTTTCATAATAACTACTCCTAACAAAAGAGTTATGTGACACTTTTTGCAAAATAAATGCTAATTAATTCATAAGTATAAATTATTAATCTTAGAAGTTTTGATTAAAGAATGAATTAACCATACTCTGGTATATAATCATTGGTTAAAAAGGCAGAGCATCATATTTTTTCAAAAACTGTTATTTACTTAATAGTTAATGCAAATGAAATTCGAACAATGATATTCTCTCATATTCTTGATCAAATGTTCCAAATCCTGAATACATACATCCGTACCAGAAATATATCAAATAAAGTAATATCGCTGTAATTGTTAATGTAAATCTATATTTTTTATTCACAAACTGAATAAGCCATGGAATTGAGATTACTGCAAACATCTCAAAATAATTAGCGAGTCTTGCAAAATAGTTTGCGGTTCCAAAAAGTGCGATAAACATAAGTTCACCGTGTAAAATTGAAAGATTAACAATTATGCAGTTGATATCATCATATGCTTCATCTACAATTTTATCTTTAAGCAATAAAGATAAAATTGTTGGCACTAATGTTACACCAACACGAAAAATATTAACTCCCTTACCCGACATTGATTCAACAGTATAATCATCACCTAATAATGTAGATACATTAATAATTCCGGTTTTTCCGAAAGCAAGAGCAACACCTATTAAGCCGAATAACAATAAAGACCAGTATGTTTTTTTTGTCCAAGGTCTGAATTTTGAAAATGGAACAATAAAATATAACCATGAATACGCATGTATTGTTGAAGCGATTAAAACCCAGAATACAAAAGAAATGTGTTTATTCTTAATTTCTTTGTCTGTAGCAATAAGGAGCAGCGCCATAGCCAATGCCTGCTTAATTGCTGCCAGACAAAAAAGATACGATCCAACTATAAAGAATAGAAACATCGATAAAGATAAATTGCTCGAATACTTTCTGATAAACCACAAATAAATCGGTATTGTAATCACTGCAAAAAACATTAAATAAGCCTGGTTTGAAAACCCATAGTATTTAAGTACGCAAGAAATAAAACCAAAACCTGGATTAGAACCGATTTTAGGCCAGTCTACATATTTAAAACTATCAACAATATTAAGATTATCAGGGGTTAAATAACCATAGTTTTCAACATAAGTGCTTGTATCGTTATACTTTGTTCTCAATCCAATAAACAGAATCATTATTATTCCAAGAATTGAGTAAACAAACCATTCTTTTTTTTCTTCATATCTTCCATATTCATTTGTTTGAATGTTATGAGTTGATAGTTGCTGACTTAAAAATGTCATAATCATACTCGTAACAAGAATTGGCATTAATTCTGTCATTTTAAAAAACCTTTAATTCTTTAATCATTCAAAATAATTATTTATGATAAACAGTAACTCTTTAATTACTTTCGTTGTGTTATTTCTATAGATTTATCAAATCAAAAATAATAGTAAACAAAAAAACTAAAACTGTTTAGTATGTAGAAATAAATAGATATGTTTAGGAAGCAGACCAACAATTATCGGACGCAAACAAAGAATATATCTCCATTTTTTTAGATTAAGTTTTTTAATTGCTGACGCTCCGACCTTGCACTCGTTAATTCTATACTTAAACTTTCTGCGCGAATAAGCATTCCTGTCATCACGCATTTTATACAAGGGTTCGGATAAGGTGTAACCTTTAAAGCCCTTTTCATACATTCTTATCCATAAATCCCAGTCTTCAACACGAAGTCTGTCCTCTCTTGTTGAATACCCTTTAACAGCATCATATGCTTCTTTTCGGACCATACAGGGTGCATGGCAAAACGGAGTGCCCAAAACCATTGAAGTAATTTGCGGTTCTTTTCCTCCCCTGCCCGTCCTGAAATCTCCGTTTTCATCAAAATAAATCATCGGCGTGCTTACAATCGCATATTCGGGATGAGAATCAAGAAATTCAACTTCTTTTTCAAAACGTTCGGGCAAAGATATATCATCACCATCCATGCGTGTAACATATTCCGTTTTTGCATATTCAAGACAATGATTAAGTGTTTTATTCAGTCCAAGATTTTTTTCGTTTTTTATCAAAACAATTTTATCGGGATATTGCTGACGGTATTTTTCTGCTAATTCATAAGTGTTATCAACTGAACCGTCATCACACATAATCAAAACCCAAGCCTTATAAGTCTGATTTAATATGGACTCAATTGCTTCGCTTAGCGTCTTTTCGCAGTTGAATATTCCCATTATTATTGAAACCCTGTTCATTATTTACCCTCTAACAGCCTAATTCTGTCTTCATAAATAGCCTGAATCACCATTTTCTGGTCGTATCTCTCTCTAACCAAATCAAGACCTTTATCTCCTAAACGCATGCATAGTTCGCGATCTTCATACATTTTTTCCATTGCAGCCGCAAGCTCTTCAACACTCTTTTTAGTAACAACTAATCCATTAACGCCGTCTTTAATTATATCAGTCGGTCCGGGAATATCAGATGTTATAACCGGTAATCCCATAGCACTGGCTTCAATAACCGTTGTTCCAAAGCCTTCTCGATAGCTTGCAGTTACATAGCAATCCATAGCTGCCATTTCTTTTGGAACAGTTGTAGAATGACCTGCAAAAATAACATTGTTATTATTCTGCGCCCATACAAAAAGTTCTTTGTCAAGAGAATACTCTTTTTCAGTTACACCAACAAAAAGCAGATATGCATCCAAATGCTTTTCACTAACAGTTTTAAATGCAGAAATGAGTTCATTTATTCCTTTATCCCCTGTCAACGCACCAACAAATCCATAAACAAATGCATCTTCAGGAATAAAGTATTTTAATCGATCTTCTTCCCTGTATTCTTTTTGGTGCGTATAATCAAATGTTTCAAGGTCAACACCCTTTGCACTTCCGTAAAGAACAACTGAGCTTTTTTCTTCATTATAAAATCCAAGATTTCTGCAATATTCAAGATTTCCTCTGCTGTCTGGCTCAATCCATGTGGAGTTTTTACATGTCCTCTTCTCCAAAAGCATAAATAGTTTTCTTTTTAATCCTTCAAAGCCTTCAAAAGCAAGTCCCCATTGACAGTATAATCTGACAGGAACCTTTGCAATTTTTCCTGCAATTGAAGCATAAAATGAAGCATTAGGCGTTGAATATTGAATTAAATCAAACTTTTCCTTAATAAAGATTTTAACAAGTCGGGCAATCACCTTACCGCCGTCAAGACTTGCTCCTCTCTTCATTTCAACGGGAACGAAATGTATATACGAAGGAAAAGTATCTGCAACATCATCAGCAGAACTGCAAATAACGGATATTTCAAACTCTCCGGTTTCATATAAATATTTTGCTGTCGGAAGTATAAATCCCTTTATCGTTGCAGGAATTGTTGAAATAAAACATATTTTGTACATTTTTCAGTCCTTTTTAATATGCATATAAACTGTGATTAATAAGAATTAATATCTGTTACTTTTTATTATTCATCTCGTTAACGATATATCTGCGCTTTCCTGATGCTAAAACAGGGATTTCGTCAACATATTTAACCTGAACGTTGCTATCTGCTCCGAGTGCATCGGACAAAAGCTGAATAACCTTGGATTCCTGATCAAATCCATCTTCAACATTCAATTCAATAACGTAATCATTAACATCTTTTTGAATAAATTTATATTGTTTCACTTTAGGAATATCCCACATATTATTAGTAATTACATGAGGAGAAAGCATATTTCCCTTAGTATTATATATCATATCCGTTCTTCTTCCGTATACATCGGTAAACCACAAACGATATGAATTATTCTCTGTATTTTCTTTAACTACTGCCCCTGTATCACCTGTGTCATATCTGATCATTGGAAAAGCATGATTATATAAATCCGTTACTACAATTCTTCCCACTTCTCCTTGCGGTACAGGTTTATCATCTTCGTCTAATATTTCAATATAAAAACTTGAACTGTCGATATAATATCTATTATCCTCAAATCTCTCTGCCATAATTCCGTTTTCCATATTGGAATAGCGCATTGTAACTCTTACTCCGAATAGCTCTTCAATGCCCTTTGCCGTTTCATCGGGAAGGGATTCGGAAGCAGCAATAATAGATTTAACAGGAAGATCCTTTCCATCAATTCCCATTCTCTTCATTGATTTAACCAATGCGGTATATGTTGAGGAATATCCAATCAGAGTTTTAACTCTATCCTTTTTGATTTTTTGAAGCAGTTGCAAAAGACTTTCATCATCTAAATACGAAATATCATACATATAAAGATTTTTCATCCATGCACGGAATTTGCTTGTATCAGTTCCGCTGCTCCATACTCGTAGTTCTGTCATCTTTTCACCCAGATGATAATCAGCCAAACCATTAAAAAACACTACAGACGCATTACACCTTTTTGTTTTAACACTGTTATGTATTACAGTAAATGGAGTTCCAGTTGAACCGCTTGTGGACATCTTTCGGCAACCATGCAGATCTGAAAACTCTTTCGACAAAAACTGTTCATAGTTTTCAACATATATTCCCTTATTCATAACAGGAAAATCATTAAAAGAATTGTATGTTTTTTTGCTATAAAAATCAGTATTTTCAGAAGCATATTCGCATATTTTTTTAATCTTTGATTTAACTAATTCCTCACAAACACCGATTTTATAACCTTCTATAATTTCGTCATAATACTTTCTTATAGTTCTTCCATTAATAAAGTCTTTTGTCCAAAATGCGATAGAACGAGCATTTAACATAACAATTCTTCCTCCGAGCAAAGAACATTACTGATAATTAGATATTAGGTTTCCCGTTTTTTGAGAAGTAGATAAAGTAATTTGTATTGAACCCGTCATTATGAATTATAGGTTTTAATTCATCGCTTACTTTATTTTTTTGGTAAAACCATGGTTCATTTTCACAGGTATCAAAAATCTCTTTAAGATTCGCTGTTTGCTGAGTTACAAAATATACTCCGCAGAAATTTTTCTCCAGATTTGTTATTGCATTTTCATCCAGCCTGCCCAGCGCTGCCATAATAATCCCTGTTATATACGGATAGCCCGTACTTAGTTCGGTTAACGGGTAAGCGATGTGATCGCCTCCGGGTCTGCCGTTGACCTCAATAAGATAAATCTTTGAGTCAATAATCTTTATTTCGGTATGACATGGTCCGTTTAAAATCCCTGCAGATGATATAATCCTTTTTATCACCGTTTCAACCTTATTTCGCATATGGTCAGATAAATCAGCAGGCTGATGATGACCGAGTTCAACGCAATGAGGAGCGCCCGAACTATCCTTTTGGGTTACCTGTATAACATAATGTCTTCCATGAAAGGACAAGCTTTCAACAGAATACTCCTGACCTCCGTCTAAAAATTCTTCGATTAATGCGCCCTGAACTTTTGACACAGAAACGGCTTCTTCAAATGCTTTTTGAAGTTCATCTGTATTATAAACAACGGATATTCCTCTTTTCCCTCCTGCTGCAATGGGTTTAACAATAACAGGTAATTTATCAATCTTTGCTAACTCGTTTTTGCATACCCAACACTTTGGAAAAGACAGTCCTTCAACATCTTTGGTTTTTTCACGGATGATTGATTTATCTGTAATGTTTTTTGCAACATCAATATCATTTCCGTTCAATCCGAGTCTGTTTGCAACAACAGCTGCAGGATATATTGTAAGTTCGGTTGTTGCAACAACTCCATTAATCGAAAGTTCTTTGCATTTTTCAGTCAGTTTGTCAACATCTAAAATATTTACGTTATGAAAATAATCACAAACCTCTGCAGCAACAGAGTGCTCATCTATTGAAAAGCAGTGGCTCTCAATATTTAATTTGCGACAGCGCTCACCAATAATACGTGCCATATAGCCCGTTCCTATTATTGCCAATTTTTCATTGCCTGTGTTATTCATTGTCATATTCCTTTAACAACTCTATGATTCTCTGCATATCCTCAACATTGTATCGTTGGTCTATTGGAATGCAAATAATATTATTGTAGATATATTCGGCTTCGGTTTCTGTTGCATCAACATATTCTGGCTTCGGCCATATTACAGGGCAATAAATTCTATGCTCCTTTAAAAAACTTTGAAGCTCATCACGATGTCCTGCAGCATAAATTGGATAATATAGCGGAACAATCCCCTTGTCTGCTATTGTTAATACCGGAGCAACCGTATGCATATGTAAAGTGTTTTCAAACAAGTAATTGTAATTGTCAATTCTTATTTTTGCTAAATTATCAGTATTGGCAAAATTGAAAATACTCATTGAATCATCGCTTATTTCTGTAAGTTCCGAATTCAACGCAAGCCTTTCACAGTACTGCGAATACTCTTTCAAAAATCTTTCTTTTTCAGTTGCGGAATCGCTCTTCATATAATCCGCTTTATGATTAAAAGCTTCAAACGCCATATCAACAAGTTTTTTATCACAATGCTGAATGCCTGATATTGAAAGAGCGTTTTTAGAAATTAAAACTCCGCCATCAGGAATAGCTAAAAATTTTCTGAGACTCGCAACATAGTAATCTGCAAATTCTATGTAGTGTAACGAGAACAATGATTGCGTGATATCCTCAACAATAATTGCACCGTCATTTTTTAATTTCAAAAATAGATTTATATTTTTGTTAGTGGTATTAAAGCCAAAATAACTTTGAACAAAAACAATTGAGGGAGAAAACTCATAATATACTTTTTCAAGACTCCCAACATCTATACTCAAATCATTAAGAATTCCATAGTACTTTATTTCCCAACCAGCATCAACAAAGGGCTGAATTACAGTAGAACAGGTATAAATCGGAAGAAGAACTCTTTTACAGTTTATTCCAATTCCCTCACATAAGGCCTTTATTGCATTCCTGCCTGATTTGAAATACTCTTTATTGAATTCGTCAGATTCCCACCATAATTTTTCACGGCAGGACTTTAAATCATATGAAGCATCCCACAAAAAGGAACCTATTTCGCTATAGGTCATAATCTTCACCTGTTTATCTTACTTCTTAGCTGCCAATTGCCTTTCTCTTTCAACATCAAAAGATTCATAGCAACGAACTTTTTTATCGCCAACTTCACACCAATATATTCCGTCTTCGTCAACAAAAACTTTTGACGCATCTTCCACATCGCTTTTATCAAAGAACTTTGTAACAGACATTAACACAATCTTGACATCTAACGGGAACGAGATATTGTCAACATATTCAATGTCATATCCTAATTTTTCTTCCCAACTAATAAAGCTTCTACCGTTAACCTGAGCCCAACCTGATAAACCCGGTCTTACTAAATGTCGACGATTTTCTTCTTCGGTATAGTATGGAATATATCTTACAAGTAAAGGTCTTGGGCCAATTACGCTCATATCGCCTTTTATAATGTTAAAAACTTCGGGTAGTTCATCAAGACTGGTGTTCCTCAGTTTCTTGCCAAATTTGGTAAGTCTGACATCATCAGGTAACAATTCCCCGTTTTCATCACATTGATTCGTCATCGAACGAAATTTATAAAGTTTAAACACTTTGCCGTCTTTACCAACTCGTTCCTGAGAAAAAAGCACTGGTGAACCAAGCTTAGTTCTAACAAGAATAGCCAAGATTATGTATAGCCATCCAAAACAAATAAGCGTCATAATACCGCAAATCAAATCAAGCAATCTTTTAAAAAAAACTGAATAGATGCCCTTTGATTTGTTATTCTTCATAATTAATCCCCCACAATCGGTTTAGCTTTCTTTAAGAGGTAAG
>JAFUZY010000088.1 GCA_017476375.1 Eubacterium sp. | reverse complement strand
TTGTTGTTCGCGAGGCTGCCGCATCGGCAACACCCTCTGTTCTTGTTGAAGGCTCCTGTGCCGCAGAAGGCATTTCAGACGGCGAAACGGGCTTTCTCTGCCTTGAAACTCCCCACAGTCTTTATGTTAAAATCAATCAGATTATCGGCAACAAAAGCCTTCTTGAAAGAGTTGGACTCAACGCACAGAACGATATTTATATTTCGTGGGAGGATTCAATCAAAACCGCCTAAGAGAGATATCAGATAATTATAGATAAATTCAATTCAACACCCCACGGAAAATATAAGTTTTAAAATTAAATTGAACACAATGTAAATAGGGGACACTCCCCTATTTACATAAAAGCGGCTCGTTTGAGCCGCTTTATATTTCATAAAACCATTTTGTTTCTTCAAGAAAAAGATAGGTTTGTTTCCCTTCGATATAGCAGGTATAACGGATTCCTGCGCCGCCCGATTTAAGTGAGGCGGCAGGTCTTATATCCGTTATTCTGTCTATCTCAAATTCTTCATCGTTATATTTCATTGATATCGGGGTTATATTCCCCTCTTTATCAAAAATTGCTTTAACCTCGGTAAAATGCTTATCGGGGTTATTATATTCCGGTGCATTAAAAGAAATCATATTTACCTCCATTGATTAAAAAAATTACGAATTACGAGTCGCTGCGCTGCGCGAATTAGGAATTAGGAATGAGGAATGAGGAATTTAGGGTCGCTTCGCTCTGATTTTATTATCGGCGAATGAAAAGCCTCACACCTTCCCCTTGAGGAGGAAGGGGGACCGCTTGCGGTGGATGAGGTGTTTTGCCTCCACCCATTAGTTCGGTCAGTCCAACTGATGGGAAGAGGGAATGACCGCTTTCGCCTGCCGAGGGTGCAGTAAAGAGGTTGCGTCTATTCGTACGCCATGGGGACGCACCTCCGACCGCAATTCAAGGAAGAACGGTGCTTGGAGAGGAACGTCCCCGTGTGCTGTTGAGGGAACGACCAAATATAATCGGGTGCGGGTGTCCCGCCCGAAATTCATCATTCCTCATTCCTCATTCCTCATTCGCAAAGCGCAGCGCAGCACCCTCGATTTTGCATTTTTAATTTAATTAAAGAATCCTATCGGGTGAATAATATGCTCATCGTGGGGATTGAAGCCTGCAAGCTCCCTGTCCTCAAGCTGGCAGGCGCGAACAATGCAGAAATTTCCGAAACGGCGCTGAAGAGAATCAATTGTTGTTTCAATTATTTCAAGCTTATCCCTTTTTTCAACACTTTTTGCAAAATCAAACTGCTCGTATTCAAAATCAAAATCGCAGACGGAAACGCCAAGAGAACGGATTTTGAAATGCTTTGATGAATTATTTAAAAACAGCTCCATCGCATTATCAAAAAGCTCGGTGCTTATATCTGTGTATGCTTTCATTCTCTTCTGTCTTGAAAAGGAATTAAGCTCGTTGTCCCTAACCCAAACAGAGATTGTTTTGCCCTTGAGCCCCTGCTCCCTCATTCGCCTTGCAACGCTTTCGCAGAGGACTCTGAAAACGGTTTTAACATCCCTTACGGTTGTTAAATCCCTTGATGTTGTTGTTGAATTGCCAACACTTTTAACGGGAGCTGCCTCGTTTTTATGCTTAACGGGCGAATTATCCCTTCCGTTTGCGAAAAGCCATAGCATTTCGCCGTTTTTTCCGAAAACACTTTTAAGAAAATTAATATCGCATTTTGCAAGCTCGCCGATTGTTTTAACACCATAGAGACTGAGTTTGTTTTGCGTTGACCTTCCAACCATCAGCAAATCGCCGCAGGGCAGAGGATAAACAATCTCCTTAAAATTATCTTTATTTATAACGGTTATCGCATCGGGCTTTTTATAATCCGAACCGAGCTTTGCAAAAATTTTATTAAAGCTCACTCCTATGCTCACGGTTATTCCAAGCTCCTCTTTAACCCTTTTTCTGATTTCCTCGGCTATTTCCTTTCCGCTTCTTAAATCTCCCGAAACATCCAGCCAGCTTTCGTCAAGCCCGAAAGGCTCAATATATTCGCTGTAATCCTCGTAAATCATTCTTGCAAGCTTTGAAAAGCGAAGATAAAGCGGATAATTCGGCGGAACGATTATCAAATCAGGGCATTTCTGTCTTGCCTTCCATAGCGGTTCGCCAACCGTTAAGCCGTATTTTGACGCGATTTCGTTTTTAGTTAAAATAATTCCGTGGCGGCTTTCGGGCGAGCCTCCGACGGCAACGGGTTTATTTCTTATCTCGGGTCTGTAAAGGCACTCAACCGAGGCATAAAACTTGTTGCAATCAATATGCAAAATCGTTCTTTCCATTCAATCACCTCTGAGTTTTTTTGCTATATCGAACATTTGTTCTATTATATATTGAAAAAGCCTTTTTGTCAACCTTGATAATATTTTTTTAAAATGTGTTGTTTATATATGTAAAATAAATTATAATGCAGATATAAATAATCCAAGGAGAATTGCCATGACAAAGCAGGAATACTTAAATCAGATTGACTCGGTTATTGAAAACGGAAGGTTCAAGGATAACTGGCAATCGCTTTCAAACCACAAAACGCCTAGCTGGTACTATAACGGAAAATTCGGTATTTTTATTCACTGGGGAATTTATTCCGTTCCGGCTTTCGGAAGCGAGTGGTATTCAAGAGCGATGTATGAGCAGGGCAGCCGAGAATTTAAGCATCACATTGAAACCTACGGAAACCACAAGGATTTCGGATACAAGGATTTTATTCCGATGTTTAAAGGCGAGAATTTTAACGCGTCAAAATGGATTGAAACTTTCAAAGACGCAGGTGCAAAATTCGTTGTTCCCGTTTGCGAGCATCACGACGGTTTTGCGATGTATGAAACCGAATTCAACCGCTGGAACGCAAAGGAAATGGGTCCCTGCAGGGATATTGCAGGCGAGCTTAAAGCTGAATGCGAAAAGCAGAATCTTGTTTTCTGCGCATCAACCCACAGGGCGGAGCATTTCTTTTTTATGAATCCCGGAAGAACCTTTGACAGCGACATTAATCCCGACTTCGACTGTTTTGATTTTTACGCTCCCGCCTATGTTGACGACAGGCTTATAAACAATATGACCGCAACGGCAGATGTTATCAACGAAATAGGTCCGAGCGATGAGTTTGCCGAGGACTGGATGGTTCGCACCTGCGAGCTGATTGATAAATACCAGCCGAAAATCATTTATTTCGACTGGTGGATTCAAAACCAAAATTTCAAGCCATATCTCAAAAAGATTGCGGCATACTATTATAATCGCGCTGAAGAATGGGGAGCGGAGGTTACCATTGATTTCAAACACAACGCCTACCCTCTCGGCTGTGCAACGCTCGACATTGAGCGAGGTTCACTCGGCGATATTTTTGCATATCCCTGGCAAACCGATACTGCAATCGGCAACAACTCCTGGGGTTACAGAAAAGACAACACATATAAATCGCCCTATCAATGCATAACAACGCTGATAGACGTTGTTTCAAAAAACGGAATGCTTCTTCTCAACATCGGCCCCAAACCCGACGGAACCTTCACCGATGAAGAAACAGAAGTTCTTAAGGAAATGGGACGCTGGCTGAAGGTCAACGGCGAAGGCATTTATGAAACAACGCCATATAAATTCTATAAAGAAGGCGAAAACAAGCCGTCATCGGGAATGTTTTCGGAAGGAAAGGTTGAATATAACGAAAAAGACTTCCGTTTCACATATAAAAACGGCGTTATCTACGCCTTCCAGATGAAGCCTTCAAAGGAAATAAAAATCAGTTCACTTTATACGGACAGATGCGGAATCTGCATCGAAAAGGTTGAGCTTCTCGGCGGCGAAGTTGAAAAATTCAGCTGCACAAACGAGGGACTTTCGATAACGCTTAAGGAAGAACCGAAAAACGAGTTTCCGCAATGTTTTAAGATAACATTAGGATAATGAATATGGATATAACAATAAACAAGAACGAAATATTATATAAAAGAAACGAGGATTTAATCCGCTTAACTCCCTGCGGCAAAAATGCAATTCGCTTTGAGTCTTTTCCGACGGGAGAATATTTTGAAGAAAATTTCACGCTTATGCCAATGGAAGCTGAGTCAGAAATAATTGAAGAGGAAAACTCTGTTGAAATAAAGGTCGGCAATCTCAGCGCTGTTCTTGAAAGAAGGGGCAAAATAACGTTTTATAAAAACGGCTTGCCCATTCTTGAGGAAAAGCCCGAGCTTGCGTTTGATTCGGGCTGGCGGTTTTACGAAAGCAACGAAAACGGAACATTCTATTCAAGAGTCACCTTTGAGCCGAAGGAAAACGAGCATTTTACGGACTTGGTCACGAGGCAAGCGGTCAGTTTGACCTGAAAGGCTGTTCCTTTGATTTGCGCCATGTTAACGCAAAATGCTCCATACCCTTTGTTTATTCCTCCGTTGGCTACGGTTTTCTCTGGAACAATCCCTCAATCGGAAGCGTTGAGCTTTCAAACAACCGAACCCGATGGAATGCGGCAGCAACGCGAAAGATTGACTATATTGTTATTTTGGGAAATCCAAAAGAGGTTGCAAAAGCTCTTGCCGATTTAACGGGATACGCTCCGATTATGCCCCACTGGGCAACAGGCTTCTGGCAGAGCAGACTGAGATATGAAACTCAGGAGGATTTGCTTGAGGTTGCAAGAAGGTATAAAAAAGAGGGCGTCCCCCTCTCTGCAATTATCTGTGATTATTTTCACTGGACTGAACAGGGCGATTATAAATTTGACCCTGAATACTGGAAAGACATAAAAGCCATGAGCCATGAGCTTCATGATATGGGAACAAAGCTCATTGTTTCAATGTGGCCGACAATAAACGAGAACAGCGAAAACTATGAGCATATGCTAAAAAATGATATGCTCATCAAAACAAAGGACGGCAGCGGCAAGGTTTTTAATTTCTACGGTCCTCAGGCTGAAATTGATGTAACAAACCCGAAAACAAGGGAATTTGTTTTCAGAAAGCTCAAGGAAAACTATCTTGATAACGGAGTTGACGCCCTTTGGTTTGATGAGGCTGAACCCGAAATTCATCCCGAGCATTTTGGGGATTTAACCCTCCATATCGGCAGGGGCGATGAATATGCGCTCATCTATCCTTACTACTATTCCAAAATGGCATATGAGGGTTTTAAAAGCATAAGCGACGAAGAGCCCGTTACCTTAACAAGATGCGCATACCTCGGCTCTCAGAAATATGGCTCACTCGTCTGGAGCGGAGATATTTATTCCTCTTTTGAAAGCCTTTCAGATCAGGTTAAATCAGGGCTCAATATGGCGATGTGCGGCATTCCCTGGTGGAACACGGATATAGGCGGCTTCTGGGGAGCTGATACAACAAGCGATTATTTCAGAGAGCTGATAGTTCGTTGGTTTCAGTACGGCGTTTTCTCTCCCGTTATGCGTCTTCACGGAAACCGAAACCGTCACGGCGAGAAGAAAAGGGACGTTAAGGAGGCTTCGGGCGACCCGAACGAAATCTGGAGCTTCGGCGAAAGAAATTACGAAATTCTTAAGGATTTGATTTTCCTTCGCGAACGCCTCAGACCGTATATTGAAAAGCAGATGGAAATCGCATCAAAAACGGGATATCCGATTATGCGCCCGATGTTTTTTGAATTTCCCGAGGATGAAAATTGCTATAACCTCGGCGAGCAATATATGTTTGGCGATGAAATTCTTTTTGCGCCGATTGTTAATAAGGGACAAACGAAAAAAACGGTTTACCTTCCCGAGGGTGAATGGATTTTAACCAAAACGAAAGAAAAATTCACCGAAGGGTTTTATGAAATCTCAGCCGAAATTAATGAATTTATTGCATTTGTTAAAGACGGCGCGGAGGTTATTGATTGTTTTTAGTTTCGGGACAGGCGCTGCGCCGCGCGAATTAAGAATTAAGATTTAAGAATTAAGAATTTCGGGCGGGACACCCGCACCCGATTGTAAAAGTTGCACGTTTCGCGTTGCAAGTTGTCGGGCGACACATTCGCGCTTGATTATAACGGGACGTCGAGGGCGCCGTCCCCTACAATTTTGAGTGAATGTTATCGTTCAC
>JAFUZY010000087.1 GCA_017476375.1 Eubacterium sp. | reverse complement strand
ATCATTTTTGAAACGGGCGCAATTCCGCTTGCAAGCTTGCAGTTTGAACCTGCGTTTATAACCGCCCAGATACCTTTTTCCCTATATATTTCAAGGTCGTCGTCATTAACCCATACGCTGTGGAAGCCGGCTCCTCCGTAGTTAAACAGACCAAGGTCGCTGAAAAGTTTTGTCGGTGTTTTACCGTATCTTTCAATGCAGCCCTCTACCTCAGGCTTTGTTTCGCTTGAATGAACATAAACCGGCGCCTGATATTTTTCGGAAAGCTTTGCAATATCCTTCATTATTTTTTCTGAGGTTGTATATTCAGCGTGGAAACCGAGCTTATACGAAACAAGCTCATCATAGCTGTTATATCTGTTATAGTATTCCTCAAGAGCAGGTATGCTTTCTTTGAAATTATTGATTGCGCAACACATAACCGTTCTGAAACCTGCGTCAACGCTTGCTTTTGCCATATCCTCGGGGAAATAATACATATCAAAACAAGCGCTTATTCCGCTTGTTAAGTATTCAAGAAAAGCAAGTCTTGAGAGATTGTATATGTCCTCGCCCGTGAGTTTTGCTTCAAGAGGAAAGATTTTTGTGTTAAGCCATAAATCGAGCGGCAAATCATCTGCAAAAGAACGGGCGAAGGTCATTGCGCTGTGCGCGTGGGCGTTTTTAAAAGAGGGCATCAAAAGGTTGCCGTTCAAATCATATATTTCATTCGGCTCTTTTTCGCAGCTTCCGATTGCAATTATTTTGTTTCCTTCAACAAAAACATCGGTTTTTTCGATTTGAAAATCCCTGTTTAAATTATATCCGTTTGTGAACATAATCATATTTTTTTTTCAACTCCTTGTTAAATGGCTGTTTAATAATTCCTTTATCGGTTATTATAGCAGTTATAAGCTCGTTGTCGGTAACATCAAACGCAGGATTAAAGCATTTGGTTTCGTCGAGCGCCGTTGGCTTATTAAAAAACATATTTTTAATCTCGCTGCCTTCTCGTTCTTCAATAACAATTTCATCACCGCTTTCACATTCAAAATCAATTGTTGAATACGGCGCAAGAACATAGAAGGGAATGTTATAATATTTGGCAAGTACGGCAACCGAGCCGGTTCCGATTTTATTCGCAGTGTCACCGTTAGCGGCAATTCGGTCTGCACCAACGAGAACGGCGTTAATTTTGCCTTGCTTCATAACAAGCCCTGCCATATTATCACATATTAGCGTAACATCAATTCCGGCTTTTTCAAGCTCATACGACGTTAGCCTTGCCCCTTGAAGCAAAGGACGGGTTTCATCAGTGAAAACCTTGAAATTATAGCCTTTTTCCTTTCCGAGAAGAAGGGGACCGAGTCCCGTACCATAGCTCGAGGTTGCAAGAGCGCCTGCATTGCAGTGGGTCAGAATGCCGTCGCCGTCATTTAGCAGGGACAAGCCGTATTCGCTAATTTTTCTGCACATTTCCCTGTCCTCATTATGAATGGCAACAGCTTCATCAATAAGGTTTTTTCCCTGATTATATGCATCAAGCATTCTTTTTGTTGCCCAGGAAAGATTAACGGCGGTTGGTCGGGCTGAATCAAGATATTTCTTTAGCTCTTGCTTATCCTCGTCAAGCAATGCCATAGCATACGCTGCAAATATTCCGATTGCCGGAGCGCCGCGGACTTGAAGGGTCTTGATTGCATAAAAATAATCTTCTTTTGTTTTCGGCGTTATGTATATTTCTTCATTTGGCAAAAGTGTTTGGTCAAGAAGATACAAAACGCCGTCTTCATATTTTATGTTATCCATTATATTCTTTTAACAGTCTCCTTAATAAGCGTTTCAAAATGCGGTGCAACTCTGTTCGCTGTTTCAACAACCTCTTCGCCTGAAAGAACTTTATCGCAGATACCGCAAGCATAGTTTGTTATGAGGCTTATTCCGCCAACCTTAAAACCGCAGTGAACAGCGGCAATCGTTTCAACTACTGTGCTCATACCAACTGCATCGGCTCCGATAGCAGAGAGCATTTTTATCTCAGCAGGCGTTTCAAACTGAGGTCCGCTAAGCTGAGCATAAACTCCGTTTTGCAGAGATATTCCGTTTTCAAAGGCGGCTGATTTTATGGCTTTCGAGAGCTCTTTATCATAAGCGTTACTCATATCGGGAAAGCGAGTTCCGAGAAAATCAATATTCTTTCCGATCAGAGGGGAGAGAACGAAGCAGGAAATATGGTCGCTTATCATCATAAAATCACCGGGGTGAAAATCCTTGTTAATACCGCCTGCGGCGTTTGTTAAAATAAGATTTTTTGCACCGAGAAGTCGCATCAGCCTTATCGGCATAACAACCTGTTTTGGCGAATATCCTTCGTACAGGTGAAATCTTCCCTGCATCAATACAACCTTTTTTTCTTCAATTTCACCGAAAACAAATCTGCCTCTGTGTGAAGGTGCTGTTGAAACGGGAAAATCTTCAATTTCGCTGTAATCAATTGTTGAAATCGTTTTTATCTTATCGGCTAAAGCGCCGAGACCCGAACCGAGAACAATTGCGGTTTCGGGAACAAAATCGGTTTTGCTTCTGATATATTCAAGCTGTTTTTTCAGCATTTTCATCACCCTGATTAATTATAGATAATAAATAGCAATAAATCAATTATTTTTTTATTATCTATTGAAAATCAAATGTTTTTTTGTTATTATTTTATTAGTTATAATCTGTTTTTCGGAGGCAAAATGATGAAAAGAATAATTTCAGCTTTTATTGCTTTTTCTTTGATTATTGGCTGTTTTGCTCTTTGGGGCTGTTCTAAAAACAGCGCTGACGGCTATAATCTTGTTATGATAACTGACGGTAATCCGATTAATGACGGCGCATATAACGAAAGTGCGTGGAACGGCGTTAAGGAATACGCCGAGGAAAAGAATATGACTTTCCGCTACTATCAGCCATCACTTGATGAAAACGGAAAGCTCAGCGTTGAAACCATTAAGAATTATATCGACCTTGCCGCAGAGGACAATGCAAAATTTGTTGTTCTTCCCGGCGAGGCATTTTCAGTCGGTGCCTACGAAATTGCTCCTGCATACAGCGATATTAATTTTATTCTTGTTGACGCATTTCCGCATGCTGAAAATGATGAAACAATAAGATTTCAAAGTAATGTTATGTGCATTTCCTTTGATGACCTTGAGGCAGGTTTTCTTGCAGGCTATACCTCTGTTACGGATGGTTATACAAAGCTTGGCTACCTCGGTTCGGTAGGCTCTGACAATTCGGGCAACTACGGTGCAGGATTTGTTCAGGGCGCAGCCTTTGCAGCTGACCAAAAGGAAACTCCCGTAATTCTTGATTATGCAAATTATGACGCCGAAAACCTAAGTTATGATTATTCCTTTACTGTTAAAGCATTATATAAAAAAGTCAGTGAAGAGAAGGAAAAAACCTTTAAGGTTAACGTTGTTGACGGAATCGGCAGCGGCGTTTATACCGACGGTGAGAATGTTAAAATAACCGCAAATCCCGCTCCGCAGGGAAAGGTCTTTGACCATTGGGAGGTTAAAAGCGATACCGATGGCGTTAAGGACAGAAAGGTTAATATTTCATCAAAGAAAAAGCCGTCTATGAATCTTCTTGTCGGCGACTGTGACTGCACTATTAAAGCAGTTTATTCAGACGGAGAAGGCGAAACGGAAGAACCCCAAGAAGAAAAAAACGATAACAACCGGCTTAAATTCAATGTAACGGTTGAAAACGGAACCGGCTCAGGCTCATATGCAACGGGCGAAAAGGTTCAGATTGTTGCCGATGCTCCCGAGGACGGCTATATGTTTGAAAAATGGGAAAGCATTGATAATCAGGGACTTAAAACGGGTATTTCAATGGATAACGAATATTGCTACGCGACTGAGTTTGAGATGGTTGACCGTGTTGCTTCCGTTGCCGAAAGAATGTATGACAACGGTGCCCAGCTCATCTTCGGCGGAGGAAATCCTGTCAGCGATTCAATTTTCACTGCAACAAAAAGCTTTGATTATCAGGTATGGGCATTCGGCTCAGGCACTGACGAAGCTTCTAAGGGTAATTGCCACGCGTCCGTTGTTAACGACTACGGCGCTGCAGTTAAGCTTGCTCTTGAATCATATCAGCCGGGCGGAATTTTAAGCGCAAATTGTTCAAACGGCTGTATTTATGTAACAGGCAAGAGTCTTGAAAAAACCGTAAAGGATAAAAAAGGCAACGAGGTTGATAACGAAAGCTACGACGGAAATTATGAAATGATTTATAATGCGCTTGCACAAAACAAGCTTAATCTTATCAATATGCAATCGGGCGGAGATGTTCGCAACACCTTCAAGTCCGCTTGCTTAACGGTTAATTACTGGATAAATGAATAATAAAAAACGCCATTGGGAGAACCTTCTTTACGAAGGTTCTCCCAATTAAATTAATCCTTACGGATTAGTGAAATATTCTTTCAGGATATGAAATTGCTTCGCAGTGAAATACGCCTTCGGCGTGTTATGGATTAATTTAATTTCACATCGAGCATAGCGAGATATTTCACAATTTGCTTTAGCAAATTATTTCACATTGCTTAGCAATATTTCATTAATGACAGACTGAGCTTTCTTTCGGTCTGTTTTTCTTTTCCGGATTTGTCGAGATGTTAAAACCGATGGTGAAGCGCATCCTCGAATCATTGGGGACGTTCCCGGGGACGTTCCTCCGAAGGCAGTGCGTCCCCACAAGAGTGTGTCCCCTTGATTTGATAGTTGGACTGACCGAACTGATGAGAGGAGGCGAAACACCTCATCCGTCACTTCGTGACACCTTCCCCTCAAGGGGAAGGTGTGAGGCTTATCATTCGCCGATAATATAATCGGAGCGTAGCGACCCTACAACTCGGAACGCGAAACTCGGAACTCGGAACTAAATTGTGATTTGTTGAGATAAAAAACAGAGCGGCTGAGTTAACACTCAGCCACCTTCTTTATGACGGACGCCCCTTGAGGCGTTTTTTTATTATTCGAGTAATGAGATAAATCTGAATTTTCCATTTTCAATTGCGTGTATACTCGCTGACTGCAAGCTCGTCGCAGCGTTCGTTATATTTATGTCCGTTATGTCCCTTAACCCAGATAAATTCAACCTCATGTTCTTCAAGAAGAGCCAAAAGCTCTTCCCATAAATCAACATTGAGCGCAGGCTTTTTATCCGCTTTGCGCCAGCCGTTTGCTTCCCATGAATAAACCCATCCCTGATTAATCGCGTCGCAAACATATTTTGAATCCGTTGTAAGCTTAACGGCGCAGGGCTCTTTGAGCGCCTTGAGCGCTTCAATAACCGCAGTCAGCTCCATTCGGTTATTAGTTGTCTGAGCATCAAAGCCGCTTAGCTCTTTTTCATGCCCGTTATAAACAAGAACTGCGCCCCATCCGCCTTTGCCGGGATTTCCGCTGCAGGCGCCGTCCGTATATATTTCAACCTTTTTCATTCAATCACCACAAATCACTGACCACTGACCACTGGTCACTGGCTGCTAAAATCAGGTATATTTTATCATTAATCGGGGTAATAATCAATATATGTAAATATTTTTTCTTTCCCTTGACTTTAATATAATAATAATTTATTATATATAGTAACTATATTGCGGAAAAAAATTAAGAAAATGGAGGTTTATTTTTTAATGACAAATGAAAAAAGGATGCCAAATTCAAATGCCGGCGGAAAGCGGAATTCCAAAAGGCGTTATTATACCTACCGTAAGGCATCAAAGAAATCCGAGCCTGTTTTCCGAAACGAAACGGAAAAGGTTAAGATTTCTTTTCTTGGGGGTATGAACGAAATCGGAAAGAATATGACTCTGTATGAGTACAAAAGCGATATGTTCATCGTTGACTGCGGACTTGCTTTTCCAACCGCTGAGCTTCCCGGAGTTGATTTGGTTATTCCCGATTTTACGCATGTTCTCAATAATCGCGACAGAATCAGAGGTATAATTATTACTCACGGACACGAAGACCACATCGGCGCTCTCGCTTATCTTCTCAAGCAGGCAAATATACCCGTTTATGCAACAAAGCTGACTATCGGACTTATTAAAGGAAAGCTTGAGGAGCATGGTATATTAAATCTTGCAAAGCTTGTTGAAATAAAACCAAGGGATAATATAACTCTCGGTGCATTCAACATTGAGCTTATTCATGTTAACCATTCAATTCCCGATTCTGTCGGGCTTGCAATAAGATGTCCTGCAGGAATAATTATCCAGACGGGCGACTTTAAGATAGATACAACTCCGGTTGACGGAGATATGATTGATTTGCCGCGATTTGCTGAATACGGAAGAAAGGGCGTTTTGGCTCTTCTTTCAGATTCAACAAATGCAGAGCGACCCGGAACAACTCCGAGTGAAAGCACGGTCGGCGACAGTTTCGGAACGCTTTTCAGAAAAGCAGGTAACAGAAGAATAATCGTTGCAACATTTGCTTCAAATATACACCGCGTTCAGCAGATTATGGATGTTGCAAAGTCTATGAAACGCAAGGTTGCCGTTCTCGGAAGAAGTCTTGAAAACCTTGTTAATGTCGGCGCCGAGCTTGGGTATCTCAATATTCCCAAGGGTGTTCTTATATCAATCGACACAATAAATAATTACAGCGATGATAAACTTGTTATTATAACAACGGGTTCTCAGGGCGAGCCGATGTCTGCGCTTACTAAGATTGCAACGGGTGAACACAGAAAGGTTAACATAACCCCGAATGATTATGTTATCATATCTGCAACCCCGATTCCCGGAAATGAGAGAATGGTTGGCAATATAGTTAATATTCTCATGAAGCAGGGCGTTGAGGTTATTTATGAAAATATGTATGACGTTCATGCGTCGGGTCATGCCTGTCAGCAGGATTTAAAACTAATGATAGGAATGGTTCACCCAAAGTTTTTCATTCCCGTTCACGGCGAGCAAAAGCATCTTGTTAAGCATGCAATGCTTGCTCAGAGTATGGGAATACCTAAGAAAAACATTTTTATCGGCGATATAGGAAACTGTATCGAGATAACTAATGACGAAATCAAAAAACTTGATAATGTTCCGTCGGGCGAGATATATGTTGACGGTTACGGAGTCGGCGATGTAGGTAATGTTGTTTTAAACGACAGAAAACGACTGTCGAAGGACGGAATCATTATCGTTGTTGCAACAATCGACTCACAGAACGGATATGTTATTTCAGGTCCGGATATTGTTTCACGCGGATTTGTTTTTGTTAAGGAAAATGAAGAGCTTATGTCGAGCGCAAAAGAGGTTGCAATCATGGTTCTTAATTCGCAGTATGACAAAAAATACCGCGATTGGAACACTCTTAAAACAAAATTAAGGGATGAAATATCAAAGCTTATGTATGAAAAGACAAAGCGTTCACCGATGGTTCTTCCTATATTTATGGAAATATAAAAGCGCAAGCGCAATTGAAAATTCAGAATTGAAAATGGAGAATTTCGGGTGCTGCGCACGGCATTGTAAGTTGATATGTAATAAATAAACAACTGAAGGAGGACAGATGTATGAAAGTTATTTTAAAGGCGGATGTTAAATCGCTCGGAAAAAAAGGCGAGCTTGTTAATGCAAGCGACGGATATGCAAGAAATTTCCTTTTCCCGAAGGGACTTGCCGTTGAGGCTAACGCAACCGCAATGAATGATTTTAAGAATAAAGAAAAGGCAAAGCAGTTCCATAAGGCAGAAGAGATTAAGGCTGCAAACGCAGTTAAGGAGCAGCTCGAGGGCAAAACCGTTAAGCTTACCGCAAAGGCAGGCGCAAACGGAAAGCTTTTTGGCTCGGTTACATCAAAGGATGTTGCCGAGATGATTAAAAAAGAGTTTTCTCAGGACATTGATAAGAGAAAAATTGTTATGCAGGATGTTAAAGCCTTCGGAACTTTTCAGGCTGAGCTGAAAATCTATCAGGGAATTTCGGCAAATATTTTTGTTCAGGTTTCCGAGGAATAAACTAAATTAGAAAAGAAGGGGAATATAATGCCCGATAATGTTAATGTCTCTCTGCCGTATAATCTTGAGGCGGAGCAGAGTGTTTTAGGAAGTATACTTGTTGACCCCGTTTGTATGAACGAGGTTGTTGACCATGTAAAGCCGGATAGCTTCTATCTTCCTCAGCACAGAGAAATCTTCTCAATAATGATGACTATGTTCACAACGCAGAACGGAGCAATCGACCCCGTTCTTGTTGCGGATGCGCTTGCAAAAGCGGGAACATATGATTTGGCCGGCGGAAGAGATTATCTTCTTCAGCTTTATAACAGCGTTCCTTCAACGGCGAATGTAGTTAAATATGCAAAGATTGTTAAAGAACAATACTACTTAAGAACTCTGATTCAGGTTGCGCAGGAGATTGTTGATGATGCTTCCTCAGGAAGCGGAGACCCATCCGTTATACTTGATTCTGCCGAGCAGAAAATATACGATATACGACAGGGCAAGGAAACAAACGGACCGTCAAAAATCAGCGAGGTTATCTTAAACGGCGTATACGGAAAACTTAAGGAACTAACAGGAGAAAACGCAGCCGACTACAAGGGAATATCAACCGGTTTCGGTTTGCTTGATAAATACACAACAGGACTGAATAAATCCGACTTCATCCTTATCGGCGCGCGTCCTGCAATGGGTAAAACGAGCTTTGCGCTCAACCTTGCTCAGAACGTTTCAATGCTTGCGAGAAAGAAATGCGTTTTCTTCTCGCTTGAAATGACCAAGGAACAGCTTGCGGAAAGGCTTCTTGCGTCGCAGGCAGGCGTTCCGTCTCAGAAATTCAGAACGGGTGAGCTTTCCGACGATGAATGGATAAGAGTCGGCAATGCGGCTTCGGATTTCAGCGATGTTGAGCTGTATCTTGACGACACCTCCTCCATAACCGTTCCCGAGATTAAATCAAGAGTCAGAAGACTTAAAAATGTTGATATTGTTATTATCGACTATCTCGGCCTTGTTCAGTCGTCTGTCAGAAAAGAAAACCGAGTTCAGGAGGTTTCCGAAATAACAAGAAACCTTAAAATGATGGCAAAGGATTTGAATATCCCCGTCGTTTGCTGCGCTCAGCTTTCCCGTGGAACAGAGGGAAGAGGAAAATCGCATAAGCCCCAGCTTTCCGACCTGCGTGAGTCGGGCTCAATTGAGCAGGACGCAGATATTGTTATGTTCCTCTACCGAGAAGATTATTATAAAAACGAGCTTTCGGAAGACCAGCTTGAAGAAATTGATGAAAATTTAACAGAGCTTATTGTTGCAAAAAACCGTCACGGTCAAACCGGAACAATCGAGCTTTCGTTTGATAAGGAATTTACAAGATTCCGTTCTATTGATAATGTCAGAAATTACGATTAAGATTGATAAAACTGTTCAAAAACATAATATGCTTTGCAGGGGCGACTTCGTAGTCGTCGGCGTTTCGGGCGGCGCTGATTCAATGCTTTTGCTTTCCTACCTTATCCAAAAGAGGCAGGAACTCGATTTAAGGCTTCTTGTTGCAAATGTTGAACATGGAATAAGAGGAAGCGAATCAGTTGCGGACAGTGAATTTGTTGAACGCTTCTGCAAGGAAAATAAAGTTGAATTCAGCTGTCTTAAAATTGATGCTCCGGCTCTTGCTCAGGAAGATAAGATGGGCGTTGAAGAGTATTCAAGAAAAAGGCGATATGAGTTTTTTGAGTCTTTTAATTCCGATAAAATTGCAACAGCTCACAATCTTTCCGACAATGTTGAAACAGTTTTATTCCGACTGAGCCGCGGAACTTCACCCGCAGGGTGCGGCGGGATTCCGTATAAAAGAGAAAGAATTATTCGCCCGCTTCTTGATGTTTCCTCAAAAGAAATCAGAGAGGAGTGTGCAAATAAAGGAATACCTTTTGTTGTTGATTCAACAAATGCTGATAATAACTATTCAAGAAATTACATCAGAAATGTTGTTATTCAGGATTTTATAAGGCTGAATCCTTCATTTGAAAAGGCGGTTGATAGGTTTATAAAAAGCTCGTGTGAAGATAACGATTATCTAAAAAAAGAAGCTGAAAAATGCTTTGCAGACTGTGAAAACGAAAACGGTCTTGATATAGAAAAGCTTAAGAAATATCACAGCGCCGTTTCAAAAAGAGCAATAATTATGCTTGCCGAAAAAAATAGTGTAAGTCTTGACGAGCTTCATTTAAACGGCGTATTTGAACTGCTTTCAAAATCAGGAAAATTTCAGATTAAAAATAAATACTTTGCACTCTCTGACTTAAAAGACTTAAGAATTTGCGAAATTGATAATAATGAAATCAACTTTTCGCTATCCAAAAAGATTGTTGAAACTGAGTATTTTTTAAATAACTGTGAATTATTAAAAAAAGAATTTGATTTTTATTTTGATTATGATAAAATAATCGGCAGTATTTGTGTAAGAGAGCGTATTGAAGGCGATAAAATCAGTCCTGTGAAAAGGAATTGCACAAAATCGCTGAAAAAACTCTTCAATGAGAAAAAAATTCCGTCTGACAAAAGAAGGAATTTCCCTATTGTTGCGGACGATAACGGGGTTATCGCAGTTAAGGGAATTTGCATTGATAAAAGAGTTTGCCTCGATGAAAATACAAAAAAGATTCTTCTAATAAGCATTACGGAGGACAAAAATTAATGAGAAAAGATTTATCTCAAAACTGGAAAACAGCAATTTTCTATATTCTTATTCCTGTTTTACTCATTGTTATGATTTTTGCACTGGGTTCGCAGAATAAGAAGGATGAAACTGTTTATTCGGATATCGTTAATCTTTTCAGAACCAATCAGGTTTCTGAATTTACAATTGATTTAAGCAGCGGAAGCCTTAAATACAAACTTTTCAGCGACAAGGAAAAGGATGCGGCTAAAACATACGCTGTTCCGAGCGTAAGCTATTTCCTCGACGATATAAGCCCGTATGTTAAGGAATATAATGAAAAAAATCCAACCGCTCAGATTAAGTATAACTATAAAAAGGGAAGGGGAGGCTCAGTATTTCTGAGTATGCTGCCCTTGCTGATTATCGGCATTCTTCTTTTTGCACTCGCTATCTGGACAGTCAGAAGAATGGGAAGCACAATCGGCAATGAAACAAACAGAACGCTGTCCTTCGGAAAAATCAAAGCAAAAAATGCTGCTGAGGATTCTGATAAAACCTTTAAAGACGTTGCAGGATGCGAGGAGGAAAAGGATGAGCTTGAAGAGCTTGTTGATTTCCTTAAGCAGCCCGAAAGATACACTCAGCTCGGTGCAAGAATACCAAAGGGCGTTCTTTTAGTCGGCCCTCCGGGAACAGGTAAAACCCTTCTTGCAAAGGCTGTTGCAGGTGAAGCAGGCGCACCATTCCTTTCAATTTCAGGCTCCGATTTCGTTGAAATGTATGTCGGTGTCGGCGCAAGCCGTGTTCGTGACTTGTTTGAACAGGCAAAGAAAAAAGCCCCTGCAATTGTTTTCATTGATGAAATTGATGCAGTCGGCCGTCACAGAGGCGCAGGAATGGGCGGAGGAAACGATGAGCGTGAGCAGACGCTTAACCAGCTCCTTGTTGAAATGGATGGATTTGGAACGAACAGCGGTGTCATCATCATCGCCGCAACCAACAGACCCGATGTTCTTGACCCTGCCCTTTTAAGACCCGGCAGATTTGACCGACAGATAACTGTCAATCGCCCCGATACTCAGGGCAGAGAGGATATCCTTAAGGTTCACGCAAAGAATAAACCTCTCGCACCCGATGTTGATCTTAAAGAGATTGCTAAAGATACGATGGGATTTACGGGCGCAGACCTTGAAAACCTTCTTAATGAAGCCGCAATTCTTGCAGTGAGAAACAAAAGAAAGGCTATTACTGCTCAGGATATTGCCGACGCAACCTCAAGAGTTGAAATCGGAACTGAAAAGAAATCGCATAAATACAGTGAAAAGGCTAAGAAGCTTACTGCCTTCCACGAAGCAGGTCACGCTGTTTCCTCCTTCTATGTTGAAGGGCACGATAAGGTTAAGGAAATTTCAATCATTCCAAGAGGCTTGGGAGCAGGCGGATACACCTGGTATACTCCCGATGAGGAAAACTACACCTCAAAGAATGATATGCTAAATAACCTTATTTCAATGTTCGGCGGAAGAGTTGCCGAGGCTATCGCGCTGGGAGATATTTCAACGGGCGCATCAAACGACCTTCAGAGAGCAACGGAGATTTGCAGGGATATGGTTGCTAAATACGGTATGAGCGACGAGGTCGGTCCCGTTGTTTATGACAGTGGAAACGGAGAAGTCTTCCTCGGAAAAGACTACGGAAGCGTTAAGAATTACAGTGAGGATACCTCTTCAAGAATCGACGCGGAGATTGAGCGTATTATGCGTGCTGCCTATGCAAAAACCGAAAAGATTTTAACCGAGCATTTCGATAAGCTTGAGCTTGTTGCAAATACTCTTCTTGAAAAAGAAAAGTTAACAGGCGAGGAATTCCTTTCACTGATGAATGACGGAAAGCTACCCGAAAAGGAAGAGGTTATTGTTGATGAGCAGGTAACTGAAGTATCGGATGAAACTAAGAGCGAATCAGCTGAAACAACAACCGTTGACGATGTTCTTAATGCATTTGATATTAACCAAAACAATAATAACGAAGAAAAACCTAATCAAGAATAAAAATTAAGCCGATGCAACGCATCGGCTTAATTTTTGCTATTATAATTGAAAATTCTGTATATAGTTGTCGATACATTTCTGAATGATTTCTTCTGCAACCTCTCGTTTTTCAACCTCGGTAACCGATGTTGCCTTGCCCTGCTCAAGAGTTTTGTAAACCTTGAAGAAATGCTTGATTTCCTCAAATCTGTGGTTTGGAAGCATATCAATATCGGAGTAAACATTGTAGTTGGGGTCGTTAACCGGAACCGCAATAATTTTTTCATCCTTCTCGCCGCCGTCTTCCATAATAAGGACTCCGATCGGCGTGCATTCAACGATGGTCATCGGTAATATTGTTTCGCTGCATAAAACAAGAACATCAAGCGGGTCGTTGTCGCTTGCATATGTACGGGGAATAAAGCCGTAGTTTGCAGGGTAGTGGGTTGATGTGAAAAGAACACGGTCGAGCTTTAACATACCTGTTTCTTTGTCAAGCTCATATTTATTCTTTCCGCCCTTTGAAATTTCAATAACAGCATAAAATCTGTCTTTTCTGATTCTTTTGGGTGATATATCGTGCCAAATATTCATAAATCCGCCTCCTTAAATATATAATAACATATAATATATAATGATACAACACACTTTTTTATATTTTATTCTGTCATTGGGGACTGTCCCCAATGACAGAGCTGTATAATAATTGGGCGAAAAAATATACTATATGTAATATTTAAAATTTTTCTTGACAAATGTATTAATATTCACTATAATGAATAACAATTAATATATATAAATGCGTTGAAGAGAACAATGCCGCTTTTGATATTGGTTTCAGAGAGCTGCCGTTTGGTGCAAGGCAGCACAGTGATTTTGCGGATATCCTCTCTGAGCAGGTTTTCTGAATTTAGTAAGAAAACACGGTTGCTTCCGTTAAAGAGATACCGAATGCTTGTTCGGGAAGTGCGTTATTTTATAACGAATAAGAGTGGTACCACGGTAATTATATCGCCTCTTAGCCTTCGGGCTGAGAGGTGTTTTTGTTATTAAGAATATAGTTTAGAATTTTTGGTTGACTCTAATCAGCCTGATTTAATGAGAATGGAGAATGATGCTATGAATAATGCTGTTGAAATTCGTTGGCACGGAAGAGGAGGACAGGGAGCAAAAACTGCTGCCCTGCTTCTTGCTGATGTTGCCTTCAAAACAGGAAAATATGTTCAGGGCTTTCCTGAATACGGTCCCGAAAGAATGGGCGCGCCTATTACAGCGTATAACCGAATATCGGATAAAGAGATAAGAGTTCATTCAAATATTTATGACCCTGATTTCGTCGTTGTTGTTGACGAAAGTTTGCTTGAGGTTGCCGATGTTGCAAACGGGCTTTCTAAAGACGGCGCAATAGTTGTTAACACAAGGAAATCGCCTGCTGAAATCAAGCCCCATCTCGGCGGTTACGAAGGTATGATATACACAATAGATGCTAAAAAGGTTTCTAAAGCTTGCCTTGGAAAATACTTTCCCAACACACCTATGCTCGCTGCAATTGTTAAGGTTTCGAGAGTTATGGATTGGAATGAGTTTTTAAATGAAATGCAGGCGTCTTTTGAACATAAATTTTCATCAAAACCCGAGGTTATCGAAGGAAATATGAATGCGCTTAAAATGGCTTATGAGGAGGTCAGAGGATAATGAAATCAGATCTTTCAAAACTCGGTCTTGACTGCAAATGGCAGGATTTAACCGAGGGAATGCAGATTTACGGAGAGGGAACCTCTGTTGAGTTTAAAACAGGGGAGTGGACCTCAGTTAAACCCGAGCTTGATAACTCAAAATGTATTCACTGTCTTATGTGTATTCCAGTTTGTCCCGATAGCTGTATAACCGTTGTTGAGGGAACGAAGGCGAGAGGTCCTCTTGATTACGACCATTGCAAGGGTTGCGGCATCTGCGTTAAAACCTGCCCGACAGGAGCATTAACAATGGAGGGGGTTAAATAATGGCAAGAAAAGACAGATTATCGGGCAACGAAGCAGTCAGCGAAGCGCTTCGACAGATAAATCCCGATGTTATGGCGGCGTTTCCCATAACACCGTCTACTGAAATACCGCAGTACTTTTCAAAGCTTGTTGCAAACGGGCTTGTTGACAGTGAGTTTATTCCGGTTGAAAGTGAGCATTCTGCTATGAGTGCGGTTATCGGCTCGGAAGCCGCAGGCGCAAGAAGCGTTACTGCAACTTCGTCTGCAGGAATGGCGCTTATGTGGGAAGAACTTTATCTTGCAGCTTCAAACCGTCTTCCGATTGTTTTAACACTTGTAAACAGAGCGCTTTCAGGTCCGATTAATATCAACTGCGACCACTCTGATTCAATGGGAGCAAGGGATTCCGGATGGATTCAGATTTATGCCGAGAACAATCAGGAGGTTTATGATAATCTCTGTATGGCATACAGAATAGGCGAGCATAAGGATGTTATGCTTCCCGTTATGATTTGCCAGGACGGATTTATAACCTCGCACGCAGTTGAGAATATAACTCTCAATGAGGATGAAGAGGTTAAAAACTTTGTCGGTGAATATAAACCTGAGAACTTCCTGCTCAATTCAAAATGTCCCATGGCAGTTGGTCCTTACAGCGTAACAAACTATTATTTTGAAGCGAAAAGAGCTCAGGCTCAGGCACTTAAAAATGCAAAACAGGTTGTTCTTGATGTTGCAAAGGAATATGAAAAAATAACCGGCAGAAGCTACGGACTCTTTGAAGAGTATAAAATGGACGACGCAGATTATGCAATGGTTATTATAGGCTCTGCTGCAGGAACTGCAAAGGATGCTGTTGATGACCTCAGAGCAAAGGGAGTTAAGGCAGGATTGATTAAAATCAGACTTTTCCGTCCTTTCCCGGCAGAAGAGATTGCCAAATCACTTGAGGGTGTTAAAGCAGTTGCGATTATGGACAGAACGGAGTCTTATAACGATAATTGCGGCCCTCTCGGAAGTGAGGTAACAACTGCACTTTACAGAGCAAAATCAGATTGCCTGACGGTTAACTATGTATACGGTCTCGGCGGTCGCGATGTTAAGGTTGAAGATATTAAAAATGTTTATGCCGAGCTTGAAAAGGCTGTAAAAGACGGCGAGGTTAAAGAGCCCTATCGCTATATGGGCGTCAGAGAATAGGAGGGAACAGGATATGTACGATTTT
>JAFUZY010000086.1 GCA_017476375.1 Eubacterium sp. | reverse complement strand
GGCGATAATATTACCGTAATTGCAGATACTGAAATCATTGCAAAGTATACTCATATTTCTTATGAAGACTGTGCAATTAACAGCAATATGGGCAATACAACAACCTCGTATAATCAGAAGGTTACCTTAAACGGCGATGATGAAACCTACGGTTGGGTTGAGAAAACAGGCGAAAACACATTCAGACCGTTCTATATCGGACAGGATGTAACCTTCCTTGCAAGCGAATCAACAACCCTTAATGCCGTTAATGAAGAAACCTTCAACAGTTATAAGTTCGTATCTCCTGTTATAAACCTCAGACAGAGCGGAACTATGAAGAGCGGAACAAAAACAATATTTAACGCTCAGCTCTTTGACGGCTCTAAGGAAATTAAGGAATACGGTATTCTTGTCGGAGTCGGTAATTTCACTGATGAGGATTTAACTATTGAAAATTCAGGCAAACACGAGGAATACACAGTTGTTCGTGCAAAGTCAACAAGACTTGTTGGTGCAAACCAGTTTTCAATTGCAATCAATAACCTTCCCGACGGATATAAATACAGAGGTTATGTAATCTATGAAAACGGAGACAATGAATTTGTAACCAATTACACAGATATAATGTAACATTCAAAAAAGCGATGGATTTATTCCATCGCTTTTTTATGTTGATTGTAAAAGAAATATTAATATTGTAAACAATGTGTTAACAAACTATTGACCTTAAATTTTACCGGTTCTATAATATTAGAAAACAGAAAGAGGTGATGTTATGCTTAAGTCAATGACGGGCTTCGGAAGAGCAGTTGGCGAGATAGAAGGTTATGTTATAACAATTGAACTTAAATCGGTTAACCACCGTTATTTTGAGTTTTCCTCACGAATTCCGAGGCAGTACGGCTTCCTTGATGAAAAGCTGAAATCATATATCAATTCAAAGGTTTCAAGAGGCAAGGTTGACTGTTTTGTCGGCATTGAGGCGCTTGATACCGACGCGGCGGAGGTTGTTGTTAATAAAACTCTCGCGTTTGCATATGTTAAAGCGCTTAAAGAGCTTTCCGAAACCTATGGACTGAGTGAGGATTACGGCGCTTATTCCGTTGCAAGATTTTCGGATGTTCTTGTAGTTAAAAAGAGTGAAGAAGATGAAGATGCGCTATGGAACAATGTTAAAACCGTATGCGATGATGCTGTTGAAAAGTTTAATCTGATGAGATTAACCGAGGGCGAAAAGCTTTATAATGATATTAAATCAAGAGGGGAAAATATCATTGATATTGTTTCTTTCATTGAAGAGCGTTCACCGCAGACCGTTAAGGAATATAACGATAAGCTTGTTCAAAGAGTTTCTGAGCTTATCGGCGACGCAACGCTTGATGAAGCAAGAATAATTCAGGAGGTTGCAATTTACGCTGATAAAGTTGCCGTTGCAGAGGAAACCGTAAGACTCAGGTCGCATATCGACCAGCTAAATGATTTCCTTGAATCAAGCGAACCGGTCGGCAGAAAGATGGATTTTCTCATTCAGGAAATCAACCGCGAGGCGAACACAATCGGTTCTAAGGCAAATGATGTTGAAATTGCCAGAAAGGTTGTTGAAATCAAAGCCGAGGTTGAAAAGATAAGAGAACAGGTTCAGAATATTGAATAAGGAGAACGGATATGAATTTAGTAAACATCGGTTTTGGCAATCTTATTAATGCCGACAGAGTTATTTCTATTGTTTCTCCCGAGTCTGCTCCTGTTAAGAGAATTGTTCAAAAGAGCAAGGAAAAGGGAACTCTCATTGATGCAACCCATGGAAGAAAAACAAACAGCGTTATAATAACTGATTCAGACAATGTTGTTTTAAGCTATATGGAGCTTACTCAGATTGCCTCAAGGTTTAATGCTGACAATAAATAAATTAATTTTAAGGAGATATTACTATGTTTAATCCTGATTTAAAGAAAATGCTTAATAATGTAAACAGCCGTTATTCTCTTGTTATCGGAACAGCAAAAAGAGCAAGAGAAATCCGCGACGAAGCAATTGAAAAGCACGAGCAGATTGATGTTAAAACCGTTTCAACTGCTATTGATGAAATAGCTGAAGGTAAATATGTTATCGACGAGCCCGAAGAGCTTAAAAGAAAGTAATGAAAAAAATTGCAAGGGTTGCCGTTGACAACACCTTTTTCAGCTTTGACACTGATTACAGCTATCTGATTCCTGATGAGTTTATTGACAGGGCTTGTATAGGATGCGAGGTTAAAGTGCCTTTCGGAAGGTCTGATTCCTGCAGAAACGGTATTATCGTTGATATTTGCGATGAAGACGGCACAAGGCTTAAAGAGCTTTCTTTTGTCGGAGAAAAGGTTTTATCCGATGAAATGGTTATGCTTGCTCTATGGCTTAAAGAGCGCTGTTTTTGCACAACGTATGATTGCCTTAAGCAGATGCTTCCCCGAGGCTACGGAAGAATTAAAACCAAAGGCGAAAGAATGATAAGGCTCAGGGCTGAGGATGAAGAACTCTTCGGTGCTTTAACAAAAAAACAGCGGGTTGTTGTTGACCTTCTGCTTGATGTTGGCACTGCCGAGGTTAACGAGGTTTGCGAATTCTGTTCAGTCGGAATATCGGTTTTAAAAAATCTTGAAAAAAACGGCGTTTGTGAGTTTTATAAAAAAGAGATTTTAAGAAATCCTTATAATATCAGCTCAGAGGTCTCAAAAGAAAAAATTACTCTTTCATCTTCTCAGAGTAAAGCATATGAAACCTTTTCAAAGATGCTTGCTTCAGGCGGAACAGGCTTGCTTTACGGAGTTACGGGCAGCGGGAAAACTCTCGTTTATCTTAAACTTATTGATGACGCAATTGAGATGAACAGGGGCGTTATTTTAATGGTTCCCGAAATTGCCTTAACGCCACAGACTCTCGAAATTTTTCATAAGCGATACGGAAACAGTGTTGCCGTATTTCACAGCGGTCTTTCTCTCGGCGAGCGAAATGATGAATATTTAAGGGTTAAAAGAGGCGACGCAAAAATCGTTATCGGAACCCGTTCCGCAATTTTTGCCCCGCTTGAAAATCTTGGCTTAATCGTTATGGATGAAGAACAGGAACACACCTATAAATCCGAAAGAACACCTCGTTATAACACTAAGGATGTTGCAAAGTTCAGGGCAAGATTTAATAATGCGCTGTTTCTTATGGCTTCTGCAACACCGAGCGTTGAAACATACTCTGCCGCTAAAAACGGAAAATATGTTTTATGCGAGCTTGAGGAAAGATACGGAGATACTCCGCTTCCCGAGGTCATAACGGTTGATATGAAAAAGGAAATGCGCCTCGGCAACAAAAGTCCGATTTCAGAAACTCTGTCAGAATTAATAAAAAGTAATCTTGAAAAAGGTAAGCAAACAATTCTTCTTATTAATCGTAGAGGTTACAATACATTTATTGCTTGTGATGAGTGCGGTCATATCATAACTTGCCCGAATTGCTCAATATCGCTGACATACCACAGCTATAATAACCGTCTTATGTGTCACTATTGCGGATATTCAAAAATGCTTGATAATGTCTGTCCCGAATGCGGCAGCAATTCAGTGCGTTACAGCGGATACGGTACACAGAGAATCGAGGACGAGCTTGAAATGCTTTTTCCTGAGGCAAGAATACTGCGAATGGATGCAGACACAACCTCAGCAAAGTTTTCACATCAGAAAATTCTTGATTCCTTTAAAGATGGCGAATACGATATTTTAATCGGCACTCAGATGGTTGCAAAGGGTCTTGATTTTGAAAACGTTACGCTTGTTGGCGTTGTTAATGCAGATAATTCGCTGTATGACGAAAACTATAATGCGAGTGAAAAGTCCTTTGATTTAATAACGCAGGTAGTCGGCAGAGCAGGAAGAAGAAGTGAACGCGGAAGGGCTGTTATTCAAACTTTGAATCCTGATAACGAAACGGTTGAATTTGCTTCAATGCAGGATTACAAGGGTTTTTATAACAATGAGATTGCCCTAAGACGATACCTTATTTATCCGCCGTTTTGCGATATTCTATGCGCATTTTTTTCGGGAGAGGATGAAAACAAGGTTGCCTTGTGCGCAAAGGCGTTTTTTGATGAGCTTCTTAGTCTTAACAATGAATACCGGCAAAAGATTATTGTTCTCGGTCCAACTCCTGCAAAGGTTGCAAAGATAAATAATAAATACAGATACAGGCTTGCCGTTAAATGCAAAAATTCCTCAGATATGCGCAAAATGATAACGCAGGTCTTAAAAACAATTAATAAAAACAAGGAGTTCAAGGAGATTAGTATTTCCGTTGATATTAATCCCAATGAACTATAAAACTGGAGAATACTATGGCACTTAGAAACGTTGTTAAAGTCGGAGATCCGATTTTAAATAAAAAAAGCAGAGTAGTTGAAAAGTTCGACGAAAGACTCTCTGTTTTAATCGACGATATGTTTGATACAATGTATGCACAGGAAGGCGTCGGTCTTGCAGCAGTACAGGTCGGAATGCTCAAAAGAGTCGTTGTTATTGATGTCGGCGACGGAAAAATTGAGCTTGTAAATCCTGAAATAACTCTTGCTGAGGGAACTCAGGAGGAGTCGGAAGGCTGCCTTTCCATTCCGGGAGAAAGCGGAATAACAAGAAGACCGGCTAAGGTACAGGTTAAAGCACAGGACAGAAACGGAAAATGGCATGTTTACACAGGCGAAGGCTTGAAAGCAAGATGCTTCTGTCATGAGCTTGACCACCTTGAGGGCATACTCTTCACATCGAAAATTATAAGAAAGACTGAAAAAGCATGAGAATAGTTTTTATGGGAACGCCTGATTTTGCGGTTCCTTGCCTTGAAAAGCTTAACAACAGTAAACACGAAATTCTTGGAGTTTTTTCCCAGCCCGATAAACCCGTCGGAAGAAAGCAGATTTTAACTCCGCCGCCCGTTAAGGTATGGGCGGTTGAAAACAACATTCCTGTTTTTCAACCGGAAAAGATTAAAAACAGCAATGCAAGTGAGATTATTAAAGAGCTGAATCCCGATATAATCATCGTTGTAGCATACGGAAAAATCCTGCCCGGCGAGGTTTTAAATGCGGCAAAATTCGGCTGTATCAATGTTCACGCCTCACTTCTTCCGAAATACAGGGGCGCTGCGCCTATTCAGTGGGCTGTTTTGAACGGCGATAAAAAAACAGGCGTATCAATAATGCAGATGGACGAGGGTCTTGATACGGGCGATGTTATTTTAGTTCGTGAATGTGAAATCGGCGAAAATGAAACTTCGGCAGAGCTTTTTGATAAGCTCTCTGTTATCGGCGCTGATGCGCTTCTTGAAGCGCTTGAGTTAATTGAAAACGGGAATACCAACCCCCGTAAACAGCCGGAAGGCGATTTTGGATATGCAAAAATGATAACAAAGGAGCTTTGCCCGATAGACTGGCGCAAATCCGCTGCTGAAATTCATAATCAGGTCAGGGGACTTCAGACCTGGCCCGTTGCAACAACTGTTATCAATTCAAAAACAGTTAAAATTCATAAAACAAAATTAGTTGATATTAAAGGAAATAAAGCAGGCGAAATTGTTGATAATAATAAAAAGCTTATTATTTCCTGCGGCGACGGAAACTGCCTTGAAATTCTTGAACTTCAGGCAGAGGGAAAGAAGAAAATGGACGCAAAATCGTTTCTTCTCGGAAATAAGATTGAAATAAATTCTGTTTTAGGAGAATAAAATGGGATACTACTTAATGTATTATATGTCAGGAATAATTATACTACCTGTATTTATCTTTGCTTTGATATGTCAGGCGAGTGTAAAAAGAAATTTCAATAAGTATTCAAGAATAATGAGCCGAAGCAATATGACAGGTGCTGATGCCGCATGGAGACTTTTGCAGCTCAACGGCATAAGCGATGTTAAAATTCAGCGAATAGGCGGAACGCTTACCGATTACTACGACCCGTCAAAAAAGGTTATCTGCCTTTCAAGTGATGTTTTTGATTCAAAAAGCATTGCTGCAATCGGCGTTGCCTGCCATGAAGCGGGACATGCAGTTCAGCATGCTCAGGGATATTCGCCGCTTAAGTTCAGAAATTTTGTAATACCTGCAACAAGAATCGGCTCAGCGCTTGGAGTTCCGCTCTGCTTAATAGGATTATTTATCAATTCGGAGATGCTTGCTTATATCGGGCTTGCGCTTTACGGATTTGTTGCTCTTTTCCAGCTTATAACTCTTCCTGTTGAATTCAATGCAAGCTCAAGAGCGCTTCAAACGATAGAGGCATACGGCTTTCTTAATGCAGAAGAATATACAGGAGCAAAAAAGGTTTTAACTTCCGCTGCATTAACTTATGTTGCGGCTCTTGCTTCGGCAATTGCAACGATGCTCAGGCTTCTTCTCGTTATATCGGGGTCAAGAAGACGATGAAGGATTCAAGACTTATTGCGTTTGAAATTCTTTACGAGATAAATAAAGACAGTGCGTATTCAAATATCGCAATAGATAAGGCGTTAAATGCATATGAAATAAAAGATAAGGCTTTCATATCAAGCCTTGTTCTCGGTGTTATCGAAAGAAGAATAACGCTCGATTATCTGATAAAGCCCTATCTTTCGAAAAAAACCAAACCAAAGGTTATGCTCATTCTCTATATTGGCGCGTATCAGCTTTATTTTATGGATAAGGTGCCGTCAAGCGCTGCAATAAACACTTCTGTTGAGCTTGCAGGAATGACAGGCGTTGCATATTATAAAAACCTAATCAATGCGGTTTTACATAATCTTGATAATAATCGAATTGATATAGACGCGCTGGAAGATTTATCGGTTAAATACTCCGTTCCTCAAAACCTCATTAATTTCTGGAGCAAGATGTACGGTGTTGACAGATGCCTTGAAATTCTTAGCGTAATCAATTCCAAAGCGCCTGTTTTTGCGGTTCCCAACAGATTATTTGTTGATGAAGAGGAGCTATCCTATGAGCTTTTAAACAGCGGCGTAGAGTGCGAAACAGACGGCGAGTTGGTTAAGCTTGCTTCAACTTTTGATTTAAAGGCGTTAAAGCCTTTTAAAGACGGCTTATTCCATATTCAGGATAAAAGCTCGTATGAGTGTGCTAAGGCGCTTGAAGCAAAAGAGGGCGACACTGTTCTTGATGTATGCTCGGCTCCCGGAGGCAAGACCTTTACCATTGCCGAGGAAATGATGGGAAAGGGCAGTGTTTATGCCTTTGACATACACGAACACAGGGTTAAGCTGATTGAACAGGGCGCTATAAGGCTTGGTTTAAATAACATAATAGCAAGGGTTAATGATGCCGAATCCTTCTCAGATGATATTCCTAAGGCTGACGGGATTTTATGCGATGTTCCTTGCTCGGGTTTCGGAATAATCAGGCGTAAACCCGAAATAAGATATAAGGAGCTCGACAGCATTAAAGAGCTTCCCAAGCTGCAGCTAAGAATCCTTGAAACCTCTTCTAAATACCTTAAAGAGCATTCAAGAATTATTTATTCAACCTGCACGCTCAACAAAAGAGAAAACGAAAATGTTGTTCGTGCTTTTCTTGAAAAGCATAAAGATTTTAAACTTTTAAAAGAAAAAACAAGCTTTCCGAGTGAAAGCGGCGGCGACGGTTTTTATTTCGCCGTTCTGGAAAACTGAAATGACCGATATTAAATCACTTTCAAAAGAAGAACTTAAAAATGAAATAAAAGAGCTGAATCTGCCTGCGTTTCGTGCAAATCAGATTTATAAATGGCTTCATAAAGAGGGCGTTTCTTCTTTTGATGAAATGACCGATATTTCAAAATCGCTCAGAGAGGTGCTGAAGGAAAAGTTTTCAATTTCATCCTGTGAAATTGAAGATAAATATGTTTCGAAGCTTGATGAAACAGTTAAATATCTTTTCAGGCTTAACGACGGCGAATACATAGAATCGGTTATTATGAAATATAAATACGGCTATACGATATGTGTTTCAAGTCAGGTCGGATGCAAGATGGGGTGCAAATTCTGTGCGTCAACTCTTGCAGGGTTCAAAAGAAATCTTCTTTCCGGCGAAATGGAAAGTCAGCTTCACGCAGCTCAAAAAGACCTTGGCATAAGAATTTCCCACATTGTTCTGATGGGGATGGGCGAGCCGCTTGATAATTTTGATAATGTTATTAAATTCATCAGGAACGTTAATAATGAAAACGGGCTTAATATTTCGATGAGGGATATAACTCTTTCCACCTGCGGTCTTGTTGATAAGATATATCTTCTTATGAACGAAAACCTACCCATAACGCTGACTATTTCCCTTCATGCGCCGAATGATGAAATAAGAAGCAAAACGATGCCGATAAACGATAAATACGGCGTTGACGAGGTTTTAAAATCCTGCAGAGATTACTATAATAAAACATCAAGGCGAGTTTCATTTGAATATACATTAATTAAGGATGTAAACGATTCAAGAGAAAATGCTCTTGAACTTGCAAAAAAGCTAAAAGGCTTCAACTGTCATGTTAATTTAATTCCTGTTAATGATGTTGAGGAAAGAGGTAATGTTCGCTCAAGTGAAAAGGCGGTTAATAATTTTCTTGAAATCTTGAAATCAAAGGGAATTAATGCTACAATAAGAAGAACGCTCGGCAAAGATATTAATGCCTCCTGCGGTCAGCTCCGCAGAAAAAAGCAAGAAAGTGAGCAAATATGAAAATAGTTGCTAAAACAGACAAAGGAAAAATAAGAGAAAGCAATCAGGATGCCTACGCTGTCGGAGAGCTTCCGGGAGAGGTTGCCTGGGCAGTTGTTTGCGACGGAATGGGCGGTGCTGCAGGAGGAAATATTGCTTCTGCGCTTGCAGTTAAGGTTATCAGCGATAAGATAACCTCGTGTTATAATGAGAAAATGCGGGATTCTTCAATAAAGAATCTGCTCGACTCTGCAATAACTGCCGCAAATATCGAGGTTTACGATATGGCAGACTCCCATTCAGAGCTCAGAGGTATGGGAACAACGGTTGTTTGCGCAATAGTTCGCGATGATTGTGTTTATATAGCTCATGCCGGCGACAGCCGTGCATATATTGCAGGTAAAGAAGATGTTAAGCAGATAACAACCGACCACAGTATGGTTCAGGACCTTGTTGATAAAGGTAAGATAACCGCTGAGGAGGCGGAGCATCATCCGAATAAAAACATTATAACAAGGGCTGTCGGCGTTGATAAAAGAATTGAAATTGATTTTGACCAATTTGACTTATCGGATAACGAAACGCTTATTCTTTGCACAGACGGTTTATCAAACTGTGTTTCAACAAGCGAACTTCTTGAAGATATAAGGGACGGTCAGTACTACGCCTTTGCCGACAGATTGGTTAAAAGAGCAAACAATAACGGCGGCAGTGATAATATAACAGTTGTTGCAATAGCTAAGTAATATTGGAGTTTAAGATATATGGATAATTATGTTGGAAAGAGACTTGACGGCAGGTATGAGGTTCAGGAAATAATAGGCGTTGGCGGAATGTCTGTTGTTTATAAAGCTTATGATAATGTTGACGACAGAATTGTTGCCGTAAAGATTTTAAAGGATGAATTTGCCGGAAACGAGGAGTTTAAAAGAAGATTTAAAAATGAATCAAAGGCAATTGCCCTTCTTTCACATCCTAATATTGTTAAGGTATATGATGTTAATTTCGGCGAAAGACTTCAGTATATCGTTATGGAGTATATCGACGGAATAACTCTTAAAGAATATATTAACAAACAGGGCGCAATAACATGGAATGATTCTCTCTATTTTATGACCCAGATTTTAAGAGCTGTTCAGCACGCTCACGACAAGGGAATTG
>JAFUZY010000085.1 GCA_017476375.1 Eubacterium sp. | reverse complement strand
AGTTCCCTCTGCCGCGCCGGTTCCATGGCACTGAGAGCAATCCTCAACCCTTGAAATTTCAATGGTTTTCTTGCATCCCTTTGCAGCTTCTTCAAAGGTTATTGTTACCGCGGACTGAATATCCCTGCCCCTCTGAGGAGCATTCGGATTTCTTCCGCCGCCGAAACCGCCGAAGCCTCCTCCGCCGCCGAAGAACGACGAGAATATATCGCCAAGGTCAATATCGCCCTCAAATCCGCCGAAGCCGCCGGCACCGTAGCCGCCCTGACCTGCGCCATAGCTCGGGTCAACACCGGCAAAGCCAAAATGGTCATAGCGAGCTTTCTTTTCGGGGTCTGAGAGAATTTCATATGCTTCATTGCATTCCTTGAATTTCTCTTCGGCTTCCTTGTCGCCCGGATTTAAGTCGGGGTGATATTTTTTTGCGGTTTTTCTGTATGCTTTTTTTATTTCATCGTCTGAAGCTCCCTTGCTTACGCCGAGAACCTCATAATAATCGCGTTTGTTTTCGGGCATTTTTGCCTCCAGTATAGTTATATGTAGTACGCCATGGGGACACACCTCTACGCAAATCTAACAATAACGGTTCGATAAGGGCGAGGAATGTCCCCGTGTGCTGTGAAGAGAACGACCTTCAATTTATTCGTGCGCCTCGTCAATCCTCAACTGATGTAAAGAGGTCACATCTATTCGTGCGCCATGGGGACGCACCTCCAAACGAGTTTCTGACAAAAACGACGTTTGGAGAGGAACGTCCCCGTGCGTCGAAGAGGGAACGCTCCGCATTCGTTCGCCGATAATATAATCAAGTGCGAATGTGTCGCCCGATAACTTGCAACGCGAAACGCGCAACTTTTATAATCGGAGCGGAGCGACCCGAAATTCTCAATTCTCAATTTTCAATTCTTAATTCTCGTCTACCTCAGTATAGTCGGTGTATCCGTCGTCCGTCGGACCTGCCTGCTGAGTCGGGTCTGCCTGAGCGCCGCCCTGAGCTGCCTGAGTTGCTTCATAGACCTTCTGAGAAACCTCATAGAATTTATTTGTTAAATCCTCCTGAGTTGCCTTGATAGCCTCATTATCCTCACCCTTAAGAGCTTCCTTAAGAGCTGCAACCTTTGTTTCAAGAGCTGCTTTATCGTCTGCAGAGAACTTATCTCCTTCTTCGGAAAGAAGCTTTTCGGTCTGGTAAACCATCTGGTCTGCATTGTTTCTGAGGTCAACAGCCTCTCTCTTCTTCTTATCCTCTTCTGCAAACTGCTCTGCTTCGCGAACAGCCTTTTCAATATCATCCTTGCTCATATTTGAAGAAGCAGTGATTGAAATCTCCTGAGCCTTGCCTGTTCCGAGGTCTTTTGCGGAAACGTGAACAATGCCGTTTGCATCAATATCGAAGGTAACTTCAATCTGCGGAACTCCTCTTCTTGCAGGAAGGATTCCGTCGAGGTGGAACATACCGAGAGTTTTGTTATCCTTTGCAAACTGTCTTTCACCCTGAAGAACGTGAACCTCAACTGAGGTCTGGTTGTCAGCGGCAGTTGAGAAAATCTGTGATTTCTTAGTCGGGATAGTTGTGTTTCTCTCAATGATAACTGTATTTACGCCGCCCATTGTTTCAATACCGAGTGAAAGCGGAGTAACATCGAGAAGAAGAAGTCCTTTAACATCTCCGCCAAGAACACCGCCCTGAAGAGCAGCACCCATAGCAACACATTCATCGGGGTTGATTCCCTTGAAGGGCTCTTTGTTTGAGAATTTTTTGATTGCTTCCTGTACTGCAGGAATACGGGTTGAGCCGCCGACAAGAAGAATCTTGTCGATTTCGTTCATTGAAAGACCCGAATCGCTCATTGCCTGACGAACAGGACCCATTGTTGCTTCAACAAGGTCTGCTGTCATTTCGTTAAACTTTGCTCTTGTTAATGTTGTTTCAAGGTGCTTCGGTCCTGTTGCGTCTGCAGTGATGAAGGGAAGTGAAATCTGAGCAGTTGTCATACCTGAAAGGTCAATCTTTGCTTTTTCTGCAGCTTCCTTAATTCTCTGCATAGCCATTTTATCGCTTGAAAGGTCGATTCCGTTCTGAGCCTTGAAATCAGCAACAAGCCAATCCATAATCTTTTTATCAAAGTCGTCGCCGCCAAGACGGTTGTTACCTGCTGTTGCAAGAACCTCCTGAACGCCGTCGCCCATTTCAATAATTGAAACATCAAAGGTTCCGCCGCCAAGGTCATAAACCATAACCTTCTGGTCTTCCTCTTTATCAATTCCGAATGCAAGAGCTGCTGCAGTTGGCTCGTTGATGATTCTCTTAACATCAAGACCTGCGATTTTACCTGCATCCTTTGTTGCCTGACGCTGTGAGTCGGTGAAATATGCCGGAACTGTTATAACAGCCTCAGTAACCTTTTCGCCGAGATATGCTTCAGCGTCGCTCTTAAGCTTCTGAAGAATGATTGAGCTGATTTCCTGAGGTGTGTATGCCTTGCCGTCGATATTAACCTTATAATCAGAGCCCATATGTCTCTTGATTGAAGCAATGGTTTTATCGGGGTTTGTTATTGCCTGACGCTTTGCAACAGCGCCAACCATTCTTTCGCCGTCTTTTGTGAACGCAACAACCGACGGGGTTGTTCTTGCGCCTTCCGCGTTTGTTATAACAACGGGTTCGCCGCCTTCGATAACTGAAACGCAGCTGTTTGTTGTTCCTAAGTCAATTCCTATAATCTTTCCCATAGTATTTATCTCCTTTATGTTAGTTTGTTAATTTATAATTAAATGATTGAATCATTTAGTTAGCTGTTTTAACCATTGCAGGTCTTATAACTCTGTCGTTAATCTTATAGCCCTTTTGGAAAACATCGGTTACAACATTTTCGTCAAGGCTTTCATCCTCAATATGCATAACCGCATTGTGGAAGTTCGGGTCAAACGCATCTCCGTTTTCGCCGTACTGCTCAACCCCAAGTTTTTCAAGAGAAGCCATAATTCCGTCGAGAGTCATCTGAACGCCCTTTTTGAGAGCTTCGTAATCCGAATTTTCCTGAGCAAGCGCTCTTTCAAGATTATCTATTGCCGGAAGCAGCTCGGCAATAACATTGCCTTTTGCATTTGAATATGTCTGCTCTTTTTCCTTTGCACTTCTTGCCCTGTAATTGGCATATTCGGCAGCGGTTCTGAGAAGCTGGTCCTTTGTGTCCTTAAGTTCATCTTCTAAAGAAGGCTCTTTCTTTTCTTGAGAGGTTTCTTCCTTAACTTCTTCCTCTTCTAAGATTTCTTCTTTTTCATCTTTTTTACTCATATCTTATCCCTCCTTCTTTTAAAAAGACTGAAACTGTTTTCATTATATAATCAACCTGCGGTAAAACCTTTCGGTAATCTATTCTCAGCGAGCCGATTATTCCGAGCGTTGCAGTTTGATTGTTATTGTAATTAAATTTCTTGATTGCCATTACTGTGTTTTTAAGCTCAAAAACGGGATTTTCATCGCCTATCAGAAGAGCCGATTCCATTTTTGATTTTGCAAATTCGGTTAAAAGATATTCAAGCTTATCCTTCTGAGCAAGGAAAACAAGCAGATTATAAACGCTGCTTCCGAGCTCGCTCTGGGATAAAAGCTTTGTTTCTCCGCAAATTGAAACCGAGCCTTTTGCTGCCTCTGCACAAAGCGAGCAGAGTGATGTCAAAAGAGGAAGCATATCAAAAACCTTGGCTCCGAGCAAGGAAGCCGTGCTTTGAATAAACGATAAATCAATTTCCGAAAGCGGCGTTCCGATGAAGCGTTCTCTTGTTATTTTATAGAAAAGCTCTTTAAATTCATCATCAATCGGGCAGTTTACGATGCAGACTGAGGATTTTATCTTTCCTCCGAGAGAGAGCATAACAAGCATTGCTTTATTATTACCTGCCGGAATAAGCTCTATTCCCTGAATGCAGTCATATTTATCTTTAACGCTTGAAAAGAATGCGGCGCAGCCCGTTACCTCAGATAAAAGCTCACTCGCATCCGAAAGCAGTCTTTCAGGGTCGGAAGCGTTTATGCTGAGCGCCTCTTCAATCTTCTGCATTTCATATGCGGAAAGCGCCTCAGACTTAATCATATTATCAACATAATATCTATATGCCTTTTTGGTTGGAACTCTTCCGCCGCTTGTGTGCCTCTGCTCAAGAAATCCCATTGAGGTTAAAAACGCCATTTCATTTCTTATTGTTGCAGAGGATATGGTATAGGGAAGCATTGTGCAAAGGGTTTTTGAGCCGAGGGGCTCGCCCGTTTTGATATAGTAATCAATTATTGATTCAAGAATGGCTTCGCGCCTTTCGCCAATCATCACTGCTCCTCCTCCGTTTTAAGATTTAGCACTCTAACTGCTCGAGTGCTAATCTATATGTATATTATATCCAAAACCATAATTTGTCAACACTTTTTTGAAAAATTTTTTGTTTGCCTTATTTGCACACCAAGAGCGAACAAAAAAACACAAAAACCGCACCTCAATGATGCGGTTTAAATTATTTAGTTTGCGGATATACGATAAACCTTAACGCCGTGCTTTTCAACATTTGCTTTTATCGTATCGCCAAGCTCGCGTTCATCGCTCCATAAATCATGAATTTCGTAATTTGCCGATTTAACAAAATTAAGATACTTTTCTTCCCTGAGTGAATAGAGCTCAAAATCTATCGGCTTTCTTTTGCCCGATTTATTGAAGAAGCAAATAGCAGTGTCGCCGTTTGCAAGCGGTCGGGCAATAATATCAACTCCGTGTTTTCTTTTAATCAGCTTTGCGGATTTAACAAGCGGGTCCTGGTCGATTAAAATAAGGCTCTTGTTTGTTAAGATTTTATGGATTGCGCCGCTCTTCTTAGAACCGTCGAACAGCTTTCTTAAATCATTCCCGAGAACGAGTGGTGCCGCCATCATACACCAAAGGGTGAAATGGGATTTGTTTTCTTCAAGGCTTAGCTTGCCGTTTCCAACCTCAAGCATATCCGGGTCGTTAACATGTCCGGGACCTGCATACTTAAATAGTTTTATATTTCTATTATATATAGTTTTAATCCTGCTCCAATTCGGGGTTATATCCATCGTCGTGCGCCACATATTGCCGGCTTTTCTTCCCCAGAGCCAAGGCTTGTTGAAGCCCCATTCGCAGATTGAATAGGTTATAGGCTTCTCTTCTGTATTATTATAAACTGCCCAGGCTTTTGATGCGTCCTTAAGAGCGTCGCCCATTTTCTTATATTGAATATAAGCAGAGTCAGCCCTTGTTGCAACGGGATTGCAGAGTTTGATAAGGTTATCTCCGCCCTTGAGATACACGCTGAGCTGAGTCTTTGCATCGTGGGTAAACGCCTTTCCCTTCGGGAAGAACACCTCGTTAACCTCGCCGTTGACTATAACCTGAAGATACTGCTTTGAATGAAGATAATTCTTGTGGTAGTGAATTGTGAATATGTATTCTCCGCCTGTCGGAACATCAATAACATACGACGCGCTGCCTGCGCCGTGGTTGAGGAAGCCTATTCCCTGTTTGCTCGGCAAATCAGAGCATTTAACGGTTTTCGCCCTTCCTGCATATTTCGCATGCTCGGGGCGGAGTCTTATCTCCGCTCTTTCGCCTCTTTTACTTATATCAACATATTCAATAACGGGAGTAGAACCGTTTATAACCTCGTTATGACAATAGTCGTATTTAACAAATTCAACGCCCCAGGAAGCAAATGTTTTCGCATCAAGCTCTTCGTTTCCGAGCGAAGCAGGCATATCCTCGCAGGTTAAGGTTCCGTTTGAGGAATAGATCCCCATTTTAAGTCCGAGGGCGTTTATCTTTTTACAAAGCGCCTCCATTCCTGACGGAAAGGCTTCAAGGTCACCCTGAAGTTTGCCCTCCTCATCTCTGAAGCTGCTCTGCCAGCAATCGTCGATATTAACATATTTATAGCCGGCTGCGGCAAGTCCGCTGTCGGTCAGAGCCTTTGCGGTTTCATAAATTGAATCTTCGCTTATGTGGTTGCGAAGGGTGTTCCAGCTCGACCATCCCATAATCGGAAGGTCTGAAGCGGAATTATTATAGTTTTCCGTATCCTTAACATCAATTGTAAGTTTTGAAAACGAGAGTTTTTTGAGTGCGCACATCGGGCATTTTCCCTCTGCAACAGCGGATAAAAACCATGTAAGAAAAGCAACAAGCGCTATCGCGGCTATTGCAAGAAAAACTATTAAAAAAATCATACCAATCCTATCTCCTCAAAATATTCAAGCTCTTTTTTTGCCAAATCCTTTGTTTCATCACTTCCGATTGAGGTCGTTGCCTTTTTAACAAAATCTCTTCGGTTTTTAAAGTTATAATAAAATCTGTATATCCACGCTGCGCCGATTAAATACCGCCTGCCCTCAATAAAACTGATATACGGAATATTCTTTAGCTTTTCATATGGCGGAAACGCAAGACGAAGGCGTGTTTTAAACTTAGAGGTTACTTTGCCCTCTTCAAGTTCCTTGCGTTCAACAACGGCAGCCTTGTTTCGGTTGAGATTTCCAAAGGCGCCGAAGGACATAAGAAACCTCTCGGTTGTTGCTGTATCCGCAACATATCCTTCGCCCACGCCAAACCACTTTTTGCAAACGGTTAAAATAACCTTCGAGAAATCTTCAAGTCCGATTTCTCTCATCTTTTCAAAAACGCAGTCGAAATCAATTCTTTCAGCCCTTTGGTATACAGCTAAATCGAGAATCAGCTTAATTCCTGCTCCGTAAAACCAGAAATGATGGGCAATGTGGGTTAATAAATATGCAAAATGATAGTTATCCTCAAGCTTTCCGCGACAGCCCTCAAACTCAGCATTTTCAATTGCGTCAAGAAAGCAGGTTTCAGCGTTGCTTGAACCAACCTTTCCGCTGATTATCTTTGTGTGAACTTCAACGATTACTCCGTTTTTTGAATAATCCCAAACAGGTCCGTTTGAATTAAGAAGCTCATAGCCGTCTTCACAAAGAAGAGTCTTGGCTCTTTCTCTGTCGGCAGCGGAAATAAGAACATCAACATCACCCATAACTCTTGACTGAGGAACAGGATAGTATTCCCTTATCTGCGTTCCCTTGAAAAAAACGTGTTTTATTTCATTCTTCTCAAAAAGATAGCTGAGCTCTTCGGATATTTCGCCCTGAAGAGAATATCTGAAAACCGCATTATAAAAATCGTCTTCAAATCTTTTGTAGACGCTCTTTTCAATTATACTCTTGTTTTTGGCATTTTTGATAACGCAAAAGATAACCGCGCTCAGATTATGAGCGTTTGAAAGTTCGAAGAGCATTGAATAATCAATGCTCTCATCAAGGGTTATATTTTTGCCGTTTAAATAGTCGGCGCAAAGCTCAACTAAATATTTCTTTTCGTTTTCCATTTAAAATACCGCTACATAAAAAACCGAGCTCAATATCGAAATGATAAGTCCTGCAATAAAAACTCCGATGCAGATAACGCCGAAGCTCTTTTTTCTATCGAGGTGAAGAAGAGAGGCAAGAAGCGCTCCCGTCCATCCGCCTGTTCCGGGAAGAGGAATTGCAACAAAAATAAGCAAGCCCCAAACTCCGTATTTATCAATCTTATCGCGTTTTTTTAATGTTTTTTCCTCAAGCCAGTAAATCGGCTTGTTGATAAAAGGAACCTTTTTCAGCCATTCAAAAATCTTGTTGATTAAAAGAAGAATAAACGGGATGGGCAGTATGTTGCCGAGAAAGCTTATAATAAATCCGAAGAACGGGTTCATATGAAGCAGGGATATTGCCGTAAACATTCCGAGTCTGCACTCAAGCACGGGGCAGAGTGAAATTATGAAAACAACAAGCCAGTCCGGTATACCATGGGCACTTAAGAATTCCTGAATAGCAGTGCAAACTTCTTGCATAAAATCACCTAAATATAGTTATTGTTATTAAGAAATTCAAAAGCCTGACGAAGAATGTTTTTATCGTTGTCAAACTTAAGAAGGTTCATCGCCTTTTCATAGGTCAGCCAGATATAATCCTCAATCTCTTCAACCTGAATTATTGTTGAGGTATCCTTGGTTGTTCCGACAAAAATCGAAACGGTTTTTTCAACCTTGTCGCGAATTCTGTATCTTGAAACGGATTCAAAGCCTTCAATAATATTTATATGAATTCCCGTTTCCTCTAAAACCTCACGATACGCAGTTTCTTTCTTTGTTTCGCCGTCCTCAATATGTCCTTTCGGGAAACCCCAGTGAGCAGAGCGCTTGTTTTTTATTAAAAGATAGCGCACCTCGCCTTTTATATCGCGAAAAACAACAGCGCCGCAGCTGCTTTCGTAAAGGCAATCAAGCTGATAAGAGGGGAAATCCCTTTCCATATTAATATAATTTTTGATGTCGTTGATAATAAAGCGGGTGCTTTTCGGGGCAACAATCCAAATATAGTTTTTATTCTTTCTGTCGCTCATTACGGCAATAACTCTTCCGTCAAAATTACGAACGGGATGATGGATTCCCATAATATAAGCCGTTTGTTTTTCGTTGCCGTAAACTGTTCCGAAATTAAGTGGATAAGTAAAACCCGCTCCGTTATCAGAGCCAATTGGCTTAACGACCTTGACTCTAACATATTTTCCGAGCATTTTTTCACCACCGAGACAGGCAGATAAAGCCGTAAATTATATCTGCCGGGATAACATAGATATATTATACTAAAATATCTATAATTATACAAGGGCAAATTTTTGTTTAGTTGATTTATTAAAAAACAGACTTTAGAGAAAGAGGCAAAATTTCGTTTTCTTGCGAGTGGGAGCTGTACAAAGGTACTGCCCCCAAGCAAAAAACGAAAAGCGCAAAAATTCCCGAGAACTCGATGTTCTCGGGAATTTTAATATTGATATTTAATTGGGTGTTGCGCACGAGGAGCGTAGAAGTCGCTGCTCCTTTGAAATTTGTGTTGAAAAATCACTTGCGCGGTTTTGCCCTTTGTCTGAAGTCTGAACAGACCGAAAGAATCGGTCTGTTGCGATATATTTTGCTATGTAAAATGCAATATTATTTGCAAAACAAATAGCGATATATTGAGTTTCGCTCAATGCGATATAATAAAGCCTTTGGCTTTATTGATGCTGTTGCATCATTCACCCCAATTATCAATAACCTCCTGAAGCTTATCCGGATTTCGGGTTGTTATATTATCGGGTTTGATTATAAGCGCGCGCTTCATCTGACGGGTTGTATCAAGGGTCCAGATAGAAAGCATATAGCCGTTTTTATGCAGCAAATCGGAAAGTGTTCTTGAAGCATTTGCGTAGTTGCAATTTATGCCCACTGCTCCCGTTGCCTCAAGCATTTCAATAATTTCCTGCTGATAATCGTCGGCAAAAATCTTTATTCTGCTTGGAACGCAATTGACGTAAAAAGCAACATCGGGGCAGTATTCCGAAACATCATTCGCCTGACTCTCATCAATTCCGGTTAAGAAAACTTGATTCGTTAAATTATATTCAACAATCAAGTCGTGGAGTGCGTTTAACTCCCCCGACTCCTTAACGTCAAGATTCATTCTGACATCGGTTTTCTTTATTATTTCAAATGCAGCGGAAAGCTCAACTCCGTCGCTGTTTGTCATAATAATATCGTGTCCCATAACCAGAGTTCCGTCGGGTCTCTGGCGAACGTCAACCTCAACAATCTTTATTCCCTTTTCAATTGCGGTTGTTATTGATTCAATTGTGTTATCGCGGGTGTTAAATGCACCCGTATGTGCTGTTATTGTAAATCCGTCCACAAATCTGAGCTCCCTTCCGTCGTATGATTTTGTAAAAGCATAAGTTGCAACGCCCGCTACCATGGCAACCGAAACGAGAAAGGCAAACACCTGATACGAAAAATGTTTCGCCCAAGTCGGAGTCATATTTCGTTTCAGAAAGCGTTTAAACTTCTGCCACTTTGTTAAGTTTTCAGACATTGCATCACCCTGATAGTTCTTATTTGCTTCCCGAATAGTTAGGAGCTTCCTTAGTGATATAAACATCATGAGGATGGCTTTCAATAAGACCTGCTCCGGTTATTCTGATAAATTCGGCATTATGGCGAAGTTCTTCTATATTATGACAGCCAACATATCCCATACCGCTTCGCAGTCCGCCCATCATCTGATAAACGGTTTCCGAGAGCGCTCCTTTATAAGGAACTCTTCCCTCAACTCCTTCGGGAACGAATTTTTTTGAGCCCTTCTGGAAATACCTGTCCGCCGAGCCCTTGTTCATTGCTCCGATAGAGCCCATACCGCGATAGACCTTAAACTGTCTGCCCTGCCAGATTTCTGTTTCTCCCGGTGATTCCTCACATCCTGCAACAAGCGAGCCGACCATAACAACAGAACCGCCTGCTGCAATCGCCTTAACAATCTCGCCCGAATATTTAATTCCGCCATCGGCAATAATCGGGATATTATATTTATCCGCAATTTCAGCGCAGTCGCTGATTGCCGTTATCTGAGGCACGCCGATACCTGCAACAACACGGGTTGTGCAGATTGAACCCGGACCAATACCGATTTTAACAGCGTCTGCCCCTGCCTTGATAAGCTCCTCGGTTGCGGCAGCAGTTGCAATATTACCGGCAATAAGCTCAACCTCGGGGAAGGCGTTTTTAACTTTTGATATATTATCAATGATATTCTTTGAGTGACCGTGAGCCGAATCAAGAACAAAGGCATCAACGCCTGCGTCAAAAAGCGCCTTTGCGCGGTCTAAAACATCATCGGTTACACCAAGAGCAGCGGCGCAGAGAAGTCTGTCCTTGTCGTCTCTTGCAGTGTTTGGATACTTAACTGCTTTTTCAATATCCTTGATTGTAACAAGCCCCGTCAGCTTTCCGTATTCATCAATAAGGGGGAGCTTTTCAACCTTTGATTTCATAAGAACTTCCTTAGCTTCTTCAAGGGTTGTTCCCGCTCTTCCCGTTACAAGCTTATCCTTCGGGGTCATAACCTCGCTGATTTTAAGATGATAATCAGTTAAAAAACGAAGGTCACGGTTGGTTAAAATACCAACAAGAGTTTTATCATCGCTGCAAATCGGAACGCCGCTGATGTGGTATTTACCCATCAGTTCCTCTGCATCCTGAACAGTGTTTTCAGGCGAGAGATAAAACGGATTTGCGATAACGCCGTTTTCGCTTCTTTTAACCTTATCAACCTCACACGCCTGCTCCTCAATGGTCATATTCTTATGAATAACGCCGATTCCGCCTTCTCTTGCAATTGCAATTGCCATCTGGGATTCGGTTACAGTATCCATTGCCGCAGTCATTAAAGGAATGTTAAGGGTTATCCTGTTTGTAAGCCTTGTTCGGAGATCAACTCCGTCGGGCGTTACATCCGACTTTGCCGGTATGAGCAAAACGTCATCAAACGTTAAGCCCTCTTTTGCAAACCTGTTTTCGCGTTCTTTCATTGTTGCGCCTCCTTTAAAACAATTTAAATATTAAAAATATTTACATTATAATATCATCTGAAAAAGCATATATCAAGTAAATTATTTGCACTTGATATTTTTTTTAGCGCTCCACGAGGAATAGCATGTGCATTTTTCACCTGATGATTTCGTATATGTTTTATATGCGCGGACTCTGAAATAATATTTTTTTCCTTTTTTGAGCTTGGCTATTTTTTTGCTCACTGCCGTTGAAGAGGCGTTAACGGTTTTAGCGCCCTTCATTGATTTATCGGTGCTGTACTGAAGCTGATAACCCGAACAGGCAACCTTTTTCCATTTGAAAGTTATACTTTTGGATTTAGTTGAAATTGAGGAAGCGCTCGGAGTTTTCGGTTTCGTTGCAACGATATAAACATTGCTGTAATCGCTAAAGAAATTTCTTTTTGAAAAGTTTTTATAGCTTCTTATTCTGAACTTATATGTTACAGACGGGCTGAGCGAGGTTATTTTCGCCTCCGTTGCCGAGGCTGAAACTGTTTTAACAACGCTCCATTTTCCGTTTTTATACTGTTCTATCTTATATCCCGAAACTGCGCCGGGTGCTTTCGTAAATTTAACCTTAACCGCCGTAGTTTCTCTGCCCGAATCGGCAAGGGATAACGAGCTCATTTTTTTAGGAATAATATAGTAGTTTCTGTGGCTCAGCAGCCTTTCATTTTCTTTTGAAACAATATTAACCGAGGCAACGCCCGTGTTTTTATTATCCGAATATGTTATCGTGTATTGTTCCGCCCTGCCGTTTGTGAAAACAGTAACGGAGGGTTTTATCTCATCTCCGTTATATGTGAAGCTGCTCTGATTGAGGGAAATACAGCTCTGGGACAGAAGATTCTTGTTGCCCGAATCATAACTCAGATTATCCGTATTTTCCCCATAATTCTCCAGATAATACGCGGTTTCGTAGTAAGTGCTGTCAAGGGTGTGTTCTTCAAGCATTGAATCTCTCACCCTTAAGGTGTCGTAGTCAACGAGAAAATATGAATAGGGCGATTGCTCTGCCTGCATATCAATGATTCCGTCGTCCCATGTTGTATCAACGAAATAGTATTTGCCGTCAAGCCCGACTATATTCCACGCGTGATTACCCCTTCCGTGAGCCGACGAAACAAAACGCGCGTCATATCCAAGCTCTTTGCAAAGCCTGTAAAAGGCAACCGCATATCCCTGACAAACGCATAGTCCTTTAACAAGCGCGCCGTACGCCGTTGCAGCGTATTCCCTGCCTGAAATGTCGGAAGCCGCATCATAATCATAGGTCGTTTTTGAACATATAAAATCGTGAATTTCCTTTATTATCTCGTAGTCGGTCAGTTTATTCGTGTCAATCGAGGCAACAAAGGAATTAACAACCTTGTCCACCTCTGCCTCCTCGGCAGCCGAATCATAATATTCAAACTGAAGAGTTGCAGTGTAGTAGTAATTCTCGCCGTCAAATTTATCTCTGTTAAAGGTCTTAAAGCCGTATGCCGAAACCGCCCATCTGATATAATCGCCGTCAATCGGGCTTTCTGAAATTGCGTCGTCACAGGATAGAACATAGAGCTTTTCAATAGCCTTCATCGCTCTGTAAGTGCTTGTAATGTTAATATTTGCCATATAATTCACGGCAAATTCCGTCTTTCTCTGTGCGAGATTGTTTCGTATCGTCTTATATAACTCAGCGCCGTTTGAATAATAGGTTTTTGAATTTATTGTTTTCTTAACGGAGGGTTCAAGAGCCGCAACCGACTCGGGCGAGGAAAATGAAACGTCCCTCCCCTCATAAAACGGATTCTTCTCCATTGAGGGCTCAAGCCCCGTCTGAGCATTGGCGCACAAAGGCAACGCCGATGAAAAAACTAACATCAGCGAAAGCAAAAGAGATATAGCCTTTTTGGGTTTTTGTTTCATTATTTAACTCCGATTCTTTTACAATTATCAAACATAGGACATTCGCCGCATTTCGGCTTCCTTGCCGAACATATATCGCGCCCGAACAGAACTATTCTGTGGCAGAACGCCGAGCCCTCCTCGGCAGGAACAACCTTTTTGAGCGCCATTTCAATTTTAACGGGCTCTTTAACGTCAACAAGACCTATGCGGTTTGAAATTCTTATCATATGGGTGTCAACAACAATGGATTCCTTGCCGTAAACATCGCCGACAATTAAATTAGCCGTTTTTCTTCCAACGCCCGGAAGGGTTATTAAATCCTCAATATTATCGGGAACTTTTCCGCCGAAATCATCCCTGATTTTTATTGCCATCCAGATAATCGACTCTGCCTTATTCTTATAAAATCCGCAGGATTTGATTATATTCTCAACATCCTTTATATCTGCATTTGCATAATCATCAAGTGTTTTATATTTATCGAATAAAACGGGAGTAACAAGGTTAACCCTTGCATCGGTGCATTGAGCTGAAAGCCTTGTTGCAACAAGGAGCTCAAAGGGGTTTGAAGCAGTCAGCGAACAGACTGCGTCCGGATATTCTTTTTTCAGAATTTCTATTGCGTTTAATGTTCTCTCTCTTCTCGTCATTGTTTTTCCATTGTACTCCATTAATATAATCGGAGCGAAGCGACCCGAAATTCGTAATTCGTAACTCGTAATTCGTAATTATTCTACTTTTTTATCTTGTCCCAGTATGATTTAAACGCCTGTTCGTTTTTGTTATCGCCGAACTCATAGTATTTTGCATTCTTGATTTTATCGGGCAAATACTGCTGTTTAACCCAGTGGTTAGGATAGGGATGCGGATAAATATAGTGCTGACCCTTGACATCGGCGTCTTCGCCGTCAAAATGCTTGTTCTGAAGTTGGCGCGGAATAGGTCCGATGTTTCCGTTTTTAACATCGGAAAGCGCCATATCAATCGCATTTGCGCCGCTGTTGCTTTTCGGCGAGGTTGCAACAAGAATAACTGCATCCGCAAGGGGTATTCTCGCCTCAGGAAGTCCGACCATCATTGCTGCGTCGACTGCGGCTTTAACAATCGGAATTATCTGCGGATACGCAAGCCCCACATCTTCGCATGCGCAAACCATAAGCCTTCGGCACGCACTCGGTAAATCGCCTGCTTCAAGAAGCCTTGCAAGGTAGTGAAGAGCGGCGTCGGGGTCTGAGCCGCGCATACTTTTCTGATATGCCGAAACAATATCATAATGCTCGTCGCCGTCCCTGTCATATCTCATTGACGATTTCTGAACAAGCTCGTCTGCAGTTTCAAGGGATATGGTCTTTTTGCCGTCCTTGGCAGGAGTTGCAAGATAGCAGTTTTCAACGGAATTGAGCGCCTTTCTGACGTCGCCTCCGCAGCCGACGGCAATTTTTTTCAAAACCTCATCGCTGTATTCAATTTCAATATTGTTTTCCTCTGAAAGAAAATCAAAGCCCCTTTTAACCGCAGGAATAATTTCCTCGCTGTCTATGCTCTTGAATTCAAAAACAGTTGAACGCGAAAGGATTGCCGAATAAACATAAAAATATGGGTTTTCGGTTGTTGATGCAATCAGGGTTATTTTTCCGTTTTCTATGTATTCAAGAAGGCTTTGCTGCTGGCGTTTATTGAAATACTGAATCTCATCAAGATAGAGAAGAATTCCGTTTGGCGCAGTGAAAGTATCTATCTCAGCAACAATATCCTTAATGTCGCTTGTTGAAGCGTTTGTTCCGTTGAGCTTTCTTAAGGCACGCTTTGTTTTGTTTGCGATAATTGAAGCAACGGTCGTTTTTCCTATTCCCGACGGACCGTAAAAAATAAGATTCGGTATTTCACCGTTTTCAATCATATTATAAAGCGCCTTGCCTTCGGAGAGCAGGTGCCTCTGCCCTACTACCTCACTAAGCTCAGTGGGGCGTATTCTGTCTGCAAGGGGAGTATTCAATTTTCTTCCTCCTTTGCTCTTTTTGAATAGATGCAGCCGCAGAAATCCTGGCGGTATAAATCATATTCACGGCTCAGCTCAATCGAGCGTTTGTATCCCTCTTTCTTCTTAAAATCTGAGGGAAGCCATTTAACGCCGAAGCGTTCGGCGGTTTCAAAACCTATTTCGTTAATCTTCTGAGAGTTTTTGAGCGGGCTTATTGAAAGAGTTGTGCAAAAATAATCAAATCCCATTTCCTTTGCAAGAAATGCTGTTTTTTCAAGCCTCTGACGATAGCATTTAAAGCACCTTTCAAAGCCCTCTTTGGCATTTTCAAGCCCCTTTGCAATTTCAAAAAACTCATTCGGGTTATATTCACCTTTAATAAGCGAAATCCTGTTTTTTGCATGCAACGCCTCAATCAGCCTTTTCTGCTCTGCAAATCGCTTTTCAAATTCCTCTTTCGGATATATATTCGGGTTATAATAGAAAACCGATATTTCAAAAAAATCCGAAAGATACTCGAGGGTGTAGCTCGAACAAGGGGCGCAGCAGCTATGAAGCATAAGCTTCGGCGCCGAGCCCTCTTCCTCGATTTTTTTTATTATTTTATCGGTTTCCTTCTGATAATTTATTTTGTTCATTTCGATAAATAGTTCTTAGGGTTAACCTTTGCTCCGTCAATAATCATTTCAAAATGGCAGTGCGGACCCGTTGAGTTTCCTGTTGAGCCCGATTTTGCAATCTGCTGACCTTTTTTAACGCTCTGACCAACGGAAACAAGAATTGATGAGTTGTGAGCATAAAGGGTTACAATCTTTCTTCCCTTTGCGTCCGTTCCGTGGTAAACCATAACATAGTATCCGTATGAATAATTAAGTCGCTTAACCTTAACAACAATTCCCTTCTGGGCTGCAACAATTTTTGAGCCCGTCGGCATCGGAAAATCTATTCCCGTGTGAGCTCTTCCGTTTCTGTAGTGGCCGAATTCCTGAGAAACGCTGTAATGCCCCGGAGCAGGATATGTTAAATTAAGAACAGCATTAGAACCGCTGTATAATCCCGAATCCTCGGAATCGGGACTTGAATAATTATCGGGATTATGCTCTGCGTCGGGAGCAGTTGTTACCTCGTCGGGCGATTTGAGTCCGCTGAGAAGCGCGTCGATTTCTTCATCAACGCTTTTAACAAGCTCTTCATCCTCGTTTCTGAACTCGGTATACATCTGAGTTTTTGCAGAATACTCGGCAAAAAGCTTATCGCTCTGAGCCCTCATTTCCGAAAGGCTTACTTTCTTTGTTGCAATCGCTTCCTGATTGCCCTCAATGGTTTTCTGTTGCTTTTCAATTTCCGATTTCTTTGAATCAAGCTCGCCCCGCGCCTTCAAAACAGCCGCCTTTTTTTCGTTGAGTCCATCCTGACGGGTTATTATCTTCTCCATCTTGGCATTAACCTTTTTAAGAAGCTTTGCATCGGCTCTTGAAACGGCGCGAATCATTTCAATTCGATTGATAAACTGGGATAAATCCTTGCTTGTGAGCAGCGCTGCCAAAACGCTTGTTCCGCCGCTTATATACATTGCCCTGAGGCGCATACAGTATGCGTTATATGTTTCATTGAACTCATCGTTTAGCACATCGAATTCTTCTTTTGCTTCATCATACGCCTTTTCAAGAATATCGAGCTGATTCTGAAGCGGTTTTATCTGTTTGTTAAGCTCATTAATCTTTGAACGTGCCTGGGAAATCTGCTTGTCAAGAATATTAAGTTCTTCGTTGAGATAGCCTATTTTTTCATCAAGTGCGTCTATGTATTCAGCGGTTGTTTTTGCATCATCGGCAAAAGCGGAAAGAAGCCTTTCGCTTTCTTCAAGCTTCTTTTCAAGCTCTTTTCGCTGGTCTTCAAGAGTTTTCTGTGCTTCCTCCTTGGTTATTTTGCTTTCGGTTGTCTGTTCCGCCTGAATTTCCGAAGGAGCATCCTTTTCATCCGCATAGGCACTTAAGCCCGCAGATGAAAGAATGAGCAGGAATGAAAGAATTATTGCAATAAGTTTTTTTGGTGCTGTTGTTTTCAATTTATATTAACTCCTTTTGATTACGGTAAATAGATTTCGGGATTAACTGCACACGACTGATTAGGTCCGCCGACTCTAACCTCAAAGTGGCAGTGAGGACCAGTTGAATTGCCCGTTGTTCCGCTGTATGCAATCTGCTGACCCTTTTTAACGTGCTTGCCCTCGGAAACAAGAATATCGTTATTATGGGCATAAAGAGTATAAACATCCGCTCCCGAAGAGGTTGTTTTATCATGGTAAATAACAACGTAGTGACCGTAGCTGTATTCAAGCAGCTTAACCAGAATAACCGTTCCCGATTCAGCGGCAACAATTTTCTGATTTTCGTTTCCTCTCGTTGAGAAATCACAACCCGAATGGCCCGAATATGCTCCGAAGCCGCAGGTAATCGTCGTGTAGCTCGGGCAGGGATATGTCAGCTTAATATACTGCGAAGAAGCCGTAGTCGTGGTAGTTGTTGTTGATTTCGGCTTTTCGGTTGGTTCGTCCTTCTTTTTCGTGGTCGTGGTTGTAGTTGTTGTTGTAGTTGTTTTCGGTGGAGCATATTTTTTAGCGGCGGCTGCAATATCCTCGTCAATAGCGTCAAGCTCCTCCTGAGTTATATCCCTGAACTCGCCGTATTCCTTTGTTTTATTATGAAGCTCCTTTAACAGCCTGTTTGCATCAAGCTGCTGTTTTTCAATTTCGCTTTGCTGACTGAGCATATCCTCCTGTTTTTTAAGAAGGCTTATTCTCTCGTTCTTAAGATTTTCGGTGTTAGCTTTCATCTCTTTTTGAGTTGAAACGAGCCTTTTGTTCTTTTCATCAAGCTTGTTTTTAACGGATATTATGTTTTCGGTCTGGGTTTTAACCGAATCAAGCAGCTCGCCGTCCTGTTTTGAAACAGCGCTAATCATCTGGTATCTTGTTAGAAGATTTGATAAGCCGTTGCTGAGAAGAAGAAAGGTGAGCTTGCTTCCCGACTGACCGCTGATGTATATAGCCCGAATGCGCTTGCAGTATTCCTCATATGTTGAAGAAAACTCATTATTCAGCGTTTTGATATTACCCTCAAGCGCGCCGATTTCATCCTTGATGGAGGCAATTTCATCCTCGTTTGATTTGATGTTGCTTTCAAGAGAAGCAACGCGGTTTTCAATATCCTCGGCTTCCTGCTTTGCAAGCTTATATTGCTTTGAGAGATAACTAATCTTTTCATCAAGAACGGAAATGTATTCCTCGGTTTCCTTGCTCTCCCGTCCGAGCTGGGCAAGCTTTTCCTCCGTTGCCTTAAGCTTCTTTTCAAGCTCCGCCTTCTGCCTGGTTAAAGATGTGGTATCCGCAGCCGAAATGACTCCTGCCGGCGCAGGATATGAAATCATAAGACAAAAAGACATCATAACCGCAATTAATGAAATAATCCTTTTCTTCGTCATATTTCCACATCCTTAAAATAATTCATAATAATAATAACACATTTATTATAATAAGTAAAAGGAACATTATACAAAATTGAAAAAAATTAAAAAATAAAATCTAATTAACCAACTGTAAATACAATCAAAATCGCACAGGGGTCTGTCCCCTGTGCGAATTATTTTCTGACATTATATATTGAAACGCCGGTTAAATTACTTATTTGTCTGATTGATAAATGTTGCTTTTTTAACACATTTATATATGCACCTTGCATATCCTTGGGCATACTTTGGAATTCCTTTTGATTTTTACAATGAGTGCATTCTTCAAACGCTTTCGCTGCCTCTTCCAATGTAAGCCTGATTGTATCCTGTTCCAGTTTCTCCAACCTACTGTCTTTTACGGGTTCGTTATGCAACTCTTTAAACTGTGAAACGCTCATTAAGCTCATAGCGAAATCCGTATCAACCAGCGGAGCACTGCTAAAATATGCGTTGTAGCTGCTGAAATCATAATCAGAACACTTCTTGGCAATACCTGCCTTAACAGGATTTTGATGAATATATCTCAAAACAGTAATAAAGTATTCATCATCGTTAACAGGTATACTCTTAAATCTGCCCTGAAACAGATTTCCGCATCTCTTATACTTTGTGTTGAACCAACCAACAAACCTAACGCCAATTCTTTTAAAAACCTTGTCAAGAGGCTCCTCACCTTCCTGAATTAAAAGATGAACGTGATTTTCCATAAGGCAATAGGCATATATCTTGAATCCGCAAATTCCTTTGCAAATGCCTAAAACACTCAAGAATTTATGATAATCCTCTGCGTCAAAAAACACCTGTTGTTTGTTATTTCCACGCATCATAATATGGTATATACCGCTGACACTTTTCATTCTTTGTCCTCTTGCCATAATCATCGCCTCCTTTAACATTGTACCAACAATCACCTGAAGTGTCAACAAAAATCGCACAGGGGACAGACCCCTGTGCGATTGAGTAATAGAGCCATTTTTTTGCATTTTTTACCCCTGTTTTCCGTATTTTTCACACAGGGGTCTGTCCCCTGTGCGAATTATAGTTAAACTTAATTTTGTATTCCCTATTTATAAATCAAGTATATGATAAATGAAATAAAATACAGTATTCCATAGATAACGGGCTGGTGTGCGAGATAGAACCAAAGGCTGTTTTTGCCGATGAAGGCGAAAAACCTTGAATGCCTTTTATAAGTCCATTTTGGGAATGCGCCGCCCTTTGCATATTTTCCGATAAACGCACCGAAAAGAAACATAAATATCCACGGCAGAATTGCAAAATAATCGGCGCTTTCAAAGGTTTTGCTGAACATTCCGAAGGGCATTAAATAATTCGTTTTATAAAGTACCTCGGGAAGCTTTATCAGACCGAAGCACAGCGAGCCCGAACTGATTGAATAGAAGAAAGCAAAAAGCAAGGCACAGATAATCATTCCTGCAATTGCATTTGTTTTTTTAATCAGAGGCATAATCAGCCCCGTTATTATCATACACGCACCGAGGCAGGAGAGAATCCCGAAATATATTTCGGCACCCGTTATGCCGACTGCAGGCATAATGACGGCGGTAACAAGAGTTACGGCAAGCCCCGCTGCAAAAACAATCAATCCCCTTTTAAGCGTGTTTCTTGAAAGTCTTGAGCAGATTCCCGATATTATAATGAATATCGCCCAGAAAACAGGCTGCAAAACGCAGAGCTTATCAAAAACATCATATCCCCAGCTAAGTCCCAAAACAAAGCCTATATCAAGAAACGTGTGGTGAACAATCATTGCGGCAATTGCAAAGCCGCGCAGCTCATCAAGCAGTTCAATTCTTTTTATTTCACTTTTCAAGCAATCATTCCTTTCATTAAATAATATATATCATTCAAATATTATTGTAAACAGAAAAATTTTATGTTATCATACATCAAGAGGTGAAAATACATGAAAGAATATAATGTTATGCAATACGGCGCAAAGGGCGACGGAATAACCAACGACGCTTTTGCAATTCAGCACGCGATAGACGACTGCGCAAAAAACGGCGGCGGTCAGGTTGTTTTGCAGAGCGGAAAGGTGTTTTACTCGGACTCAATCCGCCTTCGTGCAAATGTTGACCTTCACATTCAGAAAGGTGCAAGACTTAAGGCAACGAGCAATATTGACGGCTATATCCGTCCCAACAAGCTGATAAACGACCCGAAAACCGCACTAATCGGAAATCCTGTTACGGGAAAGCCGAGCTTTGTTTTTATCTATGCATATGAGGCGGATAACTGCACAATAAGCGGCGAAGGAACAATTGATGCAAACGGCCACGCCTTTGTTCAGAGAAAAGACAGATACTATGTAACGGGCGATTTTTATCCGCGCCCGACCGCTATTTATGCAGAAAAAAGCAACCATATAACTTTTAAAGAATTCACCGTTGTTGACGCTCCGTTCTGGACTCTTCATCCTGCAGGCTGCGACGATGTTTTAATCGACAGAATAAGGATTTTAAACGACCTCGATGTTGCAAATTCCGACGGTATTGACCCCGACCACTGCTCCAATGTTCGCATAATCGGATGCCATATCACCTGTGCGGATGACTGCATCTGCCTTAAAACCTCAAAGGGCAATTCCGAATACGGACCGACTGAAAATGTTGTTATCGAGGGTTGCACCCTTGTTTCAACATCGGCGGCAATAAAAATCGGAACAGAGGGAGTCGGCGATTTCAGAAATATCATTGTTTCAAACTGCGTTATCAGCAAATCCAACCGCGGACTTTCTATACAAATTCGCGACGGCGGAAATGTTGAAAATGTTACTTATTCAAATATTATAATCGAAACACGCCGTTTCTGCCCCGACTGGTGGGGAACGGCTGAACCGATTGTTATAACAACCTTCAACCGTGATGAAAACACTAAAAGCGGAATGATTAAAAACATCCGTTTCTTCAACGTTACGGCAAAGGGCGAAAACGGAGTTCTGATTCACGGAAACGAGGAAAACATCATTGAAGATGTTACCTTTGAAAACTGCAAAATTGAGCTTACAAAAACCTCAAAATGGGACTGCGGACTCTATGACCTTCGTCCCTGCCTTGACTGGGGAGTTGAAAAATATAACAACTCGGCATTCTTCATCAGATATGCAAAGAATATTCTTATTGAAAAAACAAAAACAAGCTGGGGCAAGCTATGCGACAGCTATAAATATGCGCTTGACGCCGAAAATGTTGAAAACCTTGAGCTGCTTCGTTTCTCGGGCAAGGCGGCAAACGAAAAAGACGACGATATAAAGCTTAATAATGTTAAACTCGTGAGGTAAAAAATGATAGAACTTAAAGGATATAAAGTTAACTCAATCTCTTTTGAAAACAAGGTTCAAAACGGAACTCAGCTCAAACTGCAAAATCAGGTTAAATATAATGTTAACTATATTGAGGCTGAGAACAGATGCGTTGGTATTCTTGATTTCAGAGTAAGCGATTCTCAGATGAACCCCTTTGAAATAAGAATCGAAATGGCAGCCGAATTCACATATCAGGAGGGCGACGAAAAGCCCGATATACACACAGGAAGCTTCGACCAGCTTTTCCCGTTTCTTCGCCAGATTATCAATAATTTAACAACAATGAGCGGAATGCCGGGGCTTCTTATACCGATAATGAAGCTGCGCCGCGATTCCGTTTCAGTCGGCAAGCCAAAGGAGGAGGACGAGGAAAACTCGCCTTTGAACTGATGGACCTTTTATGTGATAAATGCTTTTATAACACTCTTGACGAGGAAAGCGAAGAATACTTTTGTTCCCTGACTCTTGATGAGGATGAATATGCAAAGATGCTTTTTGAAAACAACAGGCAATGCAAATACTTCCGCCCCGATATAGGAGAATACGGGATAGTAAGAAAACAGAACTAAAGCGTTGCTTTAGTTCTGTTTTCTTAATTGAAAATGTAAAATGGATAATGGAAAATTTCGGGCGGGACACCCGCACCCGAACATAATAATTATTTGTCCGAGCGTAGCGAGTAACCACAATTTTCAATTTTCAATTTTCAATTT
>JAFUZY010000084.1 GCA_017476375.1 Eubacterium sp. | reverse complement strand
CACGGCTGTGTTGTCGGTGTCGGTCAGGCACTTGAACAGGGCGGTCATAACCTTAAATTCTATCAGGGAAAGAATGAACAGAATATGGCTCTTGCCGCTGTTGCATATGCAAAGCAGATGGACAGAAAGGCAATAATTCCCTGCGTTTCTTCAATCGGACCCGGCGCAACAAATATGGTAACTGCCTGCGGATGTGCAACTGCAAACAGAATTCCGCTTCTTGTTCTTCCCGGCGATACCTTTGCTTGCCGTCAGCCCGACCCTGTTCTTCAGCAGGCAGAATTTTTTGATAACTACGGCAGAACCGTAACAGACGCTTTCAAGGGTGTTTGCCATTATTTCGACAGAATTCTTCGCCCTGAGCAGCTTATGACTGCTTGCATCCACGCAATGCGCGTTTTAACCGACCCTGCAGATACGGGTGCGGTTTGCCTTGCAATGCCTCAGGATGTTGAGGGCGAGGCATATGACTATCCCGAACATTTCCTTCAAAAGAGAGTATGGCATATCGACAGACGCCCGATAAGCACTTCTCAGCTTGAAAGGGCAACAGCTCTTATCAAAGAAGCAAAGAAGCCGATTATTGTTTGCGGCGGCGGTGTTCGTTACAGCGGTGCTGAAAAAGAGCTTCAGGCTCTTGCTGAAAAATATAACATCCCGTTTGCCGAAACACAGGCAGGCAAGGGACTTATTAAATGGAATCATCCGCTCAATCTCGGCGGTATCGGCGTAACAGGCGGCAAGGCTGCAAATGTTATCGGCCGTGATGCAGACCTTGTTATCGGAGTCGGAACAAGATTTACTGATTTCACAACATCATCAAAATGGCTCTTCAATGAGAACAGAAAGGTTCTCGGAATTAACATTTGCCCGTTTGATGCTTACAAGATGGATGCTGAGGCAATTGTTGCAGACGCAAGAGAGGCTCTTTCGGCGCTTAATGCTTCGCTTGAAGGCTATAAAACTGCGTACACAAATGAGATTGCAGATGCAAAATCCGAGTGGGATAAGATTGTTGATGATTTTTATTCAACCGAGCTTGAAGGCGGTTTGAACCAGACCCTTGCTCTTGGTATTATCAACGAATTTATGGGCGAGGATGATATTGCTCTCGGCTCTGCAGGTTCGCTTCCCGGTGATATGCAGAGATTGTTCAGACCCAAAAACCGCGGAACATATCATATGGAATACGGCTATTCAAATATGGGATACGAGGTAAACGGCGCACTCGGAGCAAAGCTTGCTAACCCCGATGTTGATGTTTATACCTTCTGCGGAGATGGCTCCTTCCTGATGGGACACAGCGAACTTTACACAGCTCTTCAGGAAGGCTTGAAGATTAATGTTTGCCTTTTTGATAACCTCGGATGGGGATGCATTGAGAATCTTCAAAACAATCAGGGAACCGATACTTTCGGAACTGTTTTCCGTGCAAGAAACCCGAAAACGGGAATGCTCGACGGCGAAGATATGACTGTTGACTTTGCAAAGATTGCCGAAGGCTACGGCGCAAAGGGCTATTCGATTCATAATTCAGCCGAGCTTCGCGCTGCTCTTGAGGACGCAAAGAAGCAGACTAAATCTGTTGTTTTCGATATCAAGGTTCTTCCAAAAACAATGACCCCGGGCTTTGAAAGCTGGTGGAGAGTTGGCGTTGCCGAGGTTTCAAAGAGCGAAACCGTTGCCGCAGCGTATGAAGATATGAAAGCAAATATTGCAAAAACATTTGACTATTAAGCAAATGTTTTTGCAATTAAGAATTAAAACTTAAGAATTAAGAATTTTGGGCGGGACACCCGCACCCGATTAGTATTGCAATGAAGAAAAACAATATTATTGAAGAAAAAACATTCAATTTTGCAAAGCGGATTGTTAGTTTGTATTTTCAAATAACCAATGCCAAAAATGAATATGTTTTATCAAAGCAATTGCTCAGATGCGGAACAAGTATAGGTGCAAATGTTGCTGAATCTCAGGCTGCTCAAAGCAGAAACGATTTTGTTTCAAAGTTAAGTATCGCATTAAAAGAAACAAATGAAACTAAGTATTGGATAAAACTATTGTTTGAAATTGAATATATATCTAAAGAAGATTATTTATCGCTAATTAATGATTGCGATGAAATATATAAAATATTGTCAAGTATTATTCTTAGCAGCAAAAATGCCCAAGATTCATGATTAACGAAAAATTCAAAAAATCATTATTGGAGAACGAGATTAAGGAGAAAGGAATCTTATTGTTTGAGCGAAGCGAGTAACATAAATTCTTAATCCTTAATTCTTAATTCTAAATTCTCCGAAGGAGTAAGCTATGTTAGATCCAAATAAAGTTAAACTTGCTATTGCGCCAATCGGCTGGACAAATGACGATATGCCCGACCTCGGCGCTGAAAACACCTTTGAGCAGTGCATTTCCGAAATGGCACTTGCAGGCTTCAAGGGTTCTGAAATCGGAAACAAATATCCCTCAGACCCCGATGTTTTAAAGCCGTATCTTGATATAAGAGGACTTCAGATTTGTAACGCCTGGTTCTCATCATATCTGACCTCAAAGCCTTATGAAGAAACAATCGAGGCTTTCAAGGCTCATGCCGATAAGCTTTATAAGCTCGGTGCAAGAGTTATCGGTGCCTCCGAGCAGGGCAATTCAATTCAGGGCGATTTAACAAAATCAATCCTTGATGAAAAGCCTTATTATACTGACGAGCAGTGGGAAATTGTTGCAAAGGGCTTCAACGAAATGGGCGCTTATGCAAAATCAAAGGGAATGTTTTTCACCGTTCATCACCATATGGGAACAGGCGTTCAAACAGTTGAAGAAATTGATAAGCTTATGGAAATAACCGACCCCGAGCTTGTTTATCTCCTCTTCGATTCAGGTCACCTTACCTTTGCAGGTATCGACCCCGTGCCAGTACTCAAAAAATATGTCAACAGAATCAAGCATGTTCACCTCAAGGATGTTCGCCTTGATGTTTATAACAATCAGGTTGTTCCTCAGCATATGAGTTTCCTTGATGCTGTTCGCGCAGGAGTTTTCACTGTTCCGGGTGACGGCGATGTTGATTTCAAACCTATTTTTGATATTCTTGCAGAAAACAATTATGAAGGCTGGGTCGTTGTTGAAGCAGAACAAGACCCTGCAAAGGCAAACCCCTTTGAATATGCCGTTAAAGCAAGAAAATATATTAAAGAAACTGCAGGACTTTAAAAAAATGATGTCGAAAGACATCATTTTTTTTAATTAAGAATGAAGAATTAAGAATTAAGAATGAAGAATTGAGGTTACTCGGCTTCGCCTCAAACAATAAATTGCGTGAACCGTGGTTCGTGGCTCGTGGTTCGTGGCTCGCAACTATAATCGTCGCTTGCGACCCGAAATTCCTCATTCCTCACTCCTAATTCCTAATTCGCGCAGCGCAGCGAAGCTCCCCGAAATTTTCCATTTTCAATTATTAATTCGCAAAGCGACACACCGCGTTTTTATTATTCATTTGTCTAATAGCAATAAAAAAATTCAAAAAATGTTAATATTTTTGAGCAAAATCATTGATTTTTTATAGTTTATGTGCTAGTATATACTTGCTAAATATCATTCAAATGTTATAATCCATCACTGCGGCTCAATGCTACAGTTTTTTGCGTGTGTTTATATATTAACACAGGCTGCAAAGGAACATTTGATGATATTCAAAATAATAGTTGTTTTCAGGCAGCCTTCGGGCTGCTTTTTTTATTGATAAAGTTCATTGCAGTCTGAACAACAAAATGTTCGTGGTGCGTTGAGCGTTCATATAATCAAGTGCGAATGTGTCGCCCAAATTTGTAATTTGTAATTATTTTTATAGGAGGAATATTTATGAAAAAACTTTCAAAAAGATTGTTATCATTAATGCTTGCGGCAATAATGGCAATGCCGGTTATTCTTGCTGTGCCATCAACAGCGAGCGCTCAATCTTTTTCTAACCTCTCACCAACAAAATATGGCTTAGTTAAAACAGGTGGAAATCGAGGCAACGGAAATAAAGGTAATATCGTTAATGATGGAGGTAATGATAATACCTCTGCTATGCTATGGGAATTTGATTTGACGGGAATCAGCGATGATTACATTAAAGTTGATTCTGCAACATTCTCTTTAGATGTTTGGGATATCAATAACAAAAATATTGCAAATCAACAGTTGGATTTTTATTACTGTGATCCGGCAGGTTTGAAAAATCGTGATGGTTATCTTAATAATTCAAATTATACGGATTCAACTAATATTCATGCAGGCGACGGAACAACTGCGCCCGATTCCTTTAAAAGTGCATTTGGCATTAATAGCGGAGACTATATTGGATACAGAACGCACTCATATGATAGTAATAGCGCAACAATTACCTTCAGCAATGATGCGCTAAAAAATGCGATTAAAAAAGCACACGATGAAGGATGGCGCTCGATTGTGTTTGTTGTTATGCATAATAGAAAAGCTTCATCAACATGGTCAGATATCTGGGCAGGACTTCCAAAACTTAGCTTTACAACTTCAACTATTTCTGCAAAAGAATTTGCGCAGAGCAAGATTTCGGCATATTCTGCTTCTGAAAACCTTAAAACTACAGGGGCAATAAAATTCTCTGGCGGAGGAGATGCTTATTCAACCAACGTTCTGTATTCGAATAACGGAAACTATGATTCAACCTATTTTGAAGGCGTTCTCAACGGAAAAAATAAATTCGGATTTAATATATATCCGGCGTCGAGCAGAGTTGTTTATCTTTACGATTCAAATGACTCGGTTGTTCAGTATCCTTTAATTGCAAAGGGACAGAGAATTGCTGCGTCGGCAACAACGGTTCACTGGGGAATTAACTATCTTGCAGTTAATAATAGTCCGAATTGGAGTTTGTACAGAGACTGGAATATTTGCAACGGCGACAGAATCTGGAAATCTGCTTCTCCGACAAGCGGAAACTACGGAACAGATATTATCAACTACGATATTGAAAATACTGATAATTATAATTCCGATATTTCAGTTGGAGGTTGGGGAAGTACGAGCGGAAGCTATACTAACGACGGATCGAGAACGTATAGCAATATTGTTAAATTCGATAGCTCGTTGATTGATTTCAGCGATTCATATATCTACACAATCTCCGATTTGCCTGTGTTTAAAGCAAACGTCGACGGTGCAGGTCACTGGATTGGCAATCAGGCGGCATGGAATAATATTGAAAACAAAAACTGGAATAATATTACAATTAACGGAAAACAGTCGATAACTTTAAAGGTTCTAAATGTTAAACCGTTAAAGGATATTGTTACTGCAAGCGATTTTAAGACCCGTTTTAACGATGTTGTTAACAACGAGTGGATGTACACGGCTGAATCATTGGCTAACTTCTATAAAGCTTATGCAGAGGCTCTTTGTATAGTATTAAAAGGCTATGATTATTCAACTGATACAGGACTTAATGCTGTTGCAAGTAAAATCTCGACTGCTGTCAGCGACGTCAATAGTTACAAAAATCCAACATTAAACACTTTCACTATCACATATAACAGAGCAGACGGAAACAGGACAGAAACAGTAACTGCAGGTAATAAACTTGCTTCAATTCCTTCAAATTCCACAACTGCTCATATTGCTTCAACAAATACACACAATGTTTATAACTGGTCAACAAGTTCAGGAGTATGGGATTTAACATCAACTCCTTCGGGAACTCATATTCCCCACTCAAACGAAACATATTATGAGGCTGCTACCCCAACATCCTGCTCCTTTGCAAATGATGTTCACACTGCAACAAATGAACACAACGGATATACAGATAAAAAGTGTTCCGCTTGCGGAAATGTTGATTTAACTCAAATAGCATATAATCCTCTTGACTGGTCAACATATGATACAAAGCTTGCAGCATACAACACGGCAATAACATCGGATAACTACACTGATGATTCTATTGCAACATGCACAACTGCTGTCACTGCAGCAACCCTTAACAAAGCGTCAACATTGCCGAGCAACACACCTCAGTCAACTGTTGATAATGCTGCAAATGCTATTGACAGTGCTGTTTCAGCCCTTATCGGCAGAGCTGCTTTCGGTGCGCTTGATACTGCCAAAGCAAATGCGGATGCTTGGGCTAATGCTTCTGCAAGAGCTGATGAATACACAGGCTCATCAATTCAGGCATACAAGGATTATTTAAACAGCGTTTCAGAATTCCCATATGAAAACAACGCTTCAAGAACAAATACTCCTGTTTCTGATCAAACATTAATCAACAGCGAAATAACAAAATACAATAACGCTCAAACATATGCACAAGCAAACATTCTCGACCCTCTTGCCGACTTAACCTATTTCGACGCTGAGTTTGACAAGGCAAACACCTTCCTTATGAACCTTGACGGCAAGACGGCGGAATATACTGCTGATTCGGTTCAGGCGGTTATTGATGCAGTTACGGCAGCAGGAAATGCGCAAGGCTCAAACAAGAGTGTTCAAACCATTGCAACTGCAAACGCAGCAACAAGGAAGGTTGATTTCGGTCAGAAGGTTCAGGCTGATGCAAATTCTTTTGCAGATGATATCAGAGATGCAATGGCAGGGCTTGAAAAGGCTTCAAGCGTTGTTCCTTCAACAGATACAAGCGCATTTGAAGCAGCAGTTGAAAAGCTGAATAATATTGATCCCGATGCTTATGATGTTTCAGAAGGCGATATTGCTTCAATCCGCCGTTCGGCAAATGCAACAATCAGCAGCAGCGAAAGTCATAAAGAATACAACGGCGCAACAATCAATGTTCTGAATGATAATATAACTCAGCAGGATATTGATGATGCAACAACTGCTATTACTACTGCGCTTACAGTCAGCACAAAGAGATATACAATCAACAAGAGTGGTGACGGAGCTGATTTTGATATTTCATCAAAGAACGGAACATACGAAAATGGCTCGGCAACATACGGAACAACAATAGTTGCGAATTCGGGCGACGCTGATACAGCGTGGTATCTTGAAATTCAAACCGGCTCAATGCATAAGAAAATGGCGTTTGCAGGAAACGGACAGCGACTTCAAACAAAGGTTCTCGGAACAACAACAATCAAGGCTGTTAAGAGAGCAACAGGGCAGAAGAAGGTAAGAATTCTCCGTCAGTATGATAATGCTGAAATTACAGACAGGTCGCCTGTTCAGGTAGTCGATTATGTAAGCGGCGAATTCACTCTTCCGGCAGCGACTGCGATTGCATACTATACCTTTAGCGGATACTATGTTGGCGGAACGCAATATGCAGCAGGCGATGTTGTTTCCATCAGCGAAGATACTGATATTATTGCAAAATACACTGCAGATGCAAATGCAAACTGCGCAATCAATGCAACAGGATATACGGGAACTGTTAAGTATAACGACAAGGTTGAATTAACAGGAAACGATGATACATACGCATGGGTTGAAGAGGTTGACTCACTCGGAACACATTACAGACCTTTCTATATCGGGAAGAATGTGTCCTTCTTTGCAAGTGAATCGTCAAATCTCAAAGCGGTAACAAAGAGCGAATTTGATGCATTTAAGTTCAGTCTCCCGACAGTGAACCTCAGAAAGAGCGGAGTAGTTAGCGAAGGCGCAAAAACAATCTTCAACGCTCAGATAGTTCCGGGTGACGCAAATGTACAGGAATACGGAATTCTTATTGCCGCACCGTATGGCGCAACACCTGCAGCGTCAATAGATGCAACTCAGGTTGTTATTGAGAATTCAGGAAAGCACGCAAGCGAGGGCTATCAGGTTCTTCGTGCAAAGTCAACAAAGCTCGTCGGAGCAAATCAGTTTACAATCAGCGTAAACGGAATTCCGAGCGGATATATTTACAGGGGATATTTAATCTATGCGGATTCAAACGGAAATCTCCACAATGTATATTCGGAAGCAATGAGATAAAAAATCAAGGCTCAGCCAAACGGCTGAGCCGATTTTTTAATGCAAAATGCAAAATGCAAAATTGAGGGTCGCTTCGTTGCGATAGAAATGCGTTCCCTCGAATCAATGGGGACATTCCTCTGAAAGAGGTGTGTCCCCTTGATTTGACGGTTGGGCTACCCGACTGATGGGAAGAGGTAGCGACCGCTTTCGCCTGCTGTTAGTGCAGTAAAAAGGTTACGTCTATTCGTCCGCCATGGGGACGCACCTCCGAACGCAATTCAAGGAAGAACGGTGCTTGGAGAGGAACGTCCCCGTGTGCCGTGGAGGGAACGAGCAAATACAATCGGGTGCGGGTGTCCCGCCCGAAATTCTTAATTCTTAAATCTTAATTCTTAATTCGCGTAGCGAAGCGACCCGACACTAACAACTAACAACAAAAAACTAAAAACTAATTATTTTGACGTAAATGGGATCAGACCCCATTTACGTCATTTTATTGTTTGAGGCGAAGCCGAGTAACCTCAATTCTTCATTCTTCATTCTTAATTCTTAATTATAAAAAATGAGCCCTCAGGGCTCATTTTTCAAGTGGTTTCCATAACTGAATTCTTCCTGTATCGTTAAATGCTTTAAGCGTCATAACGCTGAGGGGAACTATGAACATTCCCATAAATCCAAATAATTTCAGACCGAAATATAATCCCATCAGAGTAACAAGGGGATGAACGCCGAGAGTGTCGCCAACAATTTTCGGTTCAATATACTGCCTTATAATTGTTATTACAACATAGATAATAACGAGTCCTATTGCCTGTTTGTAGTTGCCCATAACAAGCGAGACGAGCGCCCACGGAACTAGAATACCGCCGGAGCCGGCTACGGGAAGAATGTCGAAAATGGCAATCAATGCGGCAATCAGGATATAGTATCCGTTTTTCATTATTCCGAGAAGCGAAAGCAGCGAAAACCCGAGGAAGAGCTCAAAAAAGGTTATGAGCATAATCAAGCCGTATGCTCTTGCCATCTTGAGAATTGTTTTCGAGAAAACCTGCTTAGCTTCATAAAGAATATTCTTTTTGCCTTCGGGAAGCTGCATCTGAATGAAATGAACAATGCGGTTATAATCCTTTGTAAAGAATATCCAGGCGATTATTCCGATAACAATCCCGATGAGAATCGAAGGAATATTCTTAACAACGCCGTAAACTCCCGAAAGTCCTGAGGTAAGCGTTCCTCTGATTGAACTCAGGCTGACGCCGACAGAGGACGTTGAGTTATCAAGAAGAGAATCAAAGACGTTTGTTACAGCATCCGAAAATGATTTATATATTGAATCGGGAAGAAACTTTGCAATTGAAAGAATATCATTTTCAAGTGTTGAAAGAAAAGTCGGCAAATCGTTTAACTGTTCGGTGAAATATTTAACGAAATCACTGAGCTTTGCAATAATCTCCGAAATTATCAGAATAAGGGGTATAAGAACAACCAGCGTTGTTAAAAAAACAAAAAGTATGCTGAAAAATGTGTGGCCCTTCTTATTCGTCTTTTTATCAATTTTTCTAATCGGCTTTTGCAGAAGGACTGCAAGGAAAAACGTTAAAAGAAAAGGTGCCGTAACCCAGAAAAGATACTTAAAGAAAACATAAATAAGCGCAATAATTGCTGCAAAAAACAGCAGATTGATAAGAAAATCTCTGCGCTTTTCAACTTTTTGAGGCAATTTTATCACTCCCTTATATATAATTGAAAATTGAAAATTAAAAATTGAGAATTGAGGTTACTCGGCTTCGCCTCGGACAATAAGATTAAGTTTCGCGCCACGCACCACGCATAACTCTTAAAGACTATTCTAAAGCAATATTGCCCAATATTCAAGTGAAAAGTTATTAATATTTGTTTAAATTAAAAAAATATAAAAATAGGGGTTGTTTATTTAAATGAATGATGTTAATATATAGAAAGTGTTTTTCACAGTAAAACAAGTGTTTTTGGGTGGTGAACAGTTTGGGCATTAAGTATTATCTTGTTGATTCTTCAATTCTGCCCGAGGTATACACAAAGGTTATAAAAGCAAAAAAACTGCTTATATCGGGCGAGGCAAGGTCTGTTTCCGAGGCAGTTAAGATAGCCGGAATTTCGCGCTCTGCATATTATAAATATAAAGACTGTATTCTTGAATACAATGCCGAGGGCGAAGAAACATTAACGATTAATGCAAAACTTGAGGATAACGCCGGAGTTTTAAGCTCACTTATGAGCGAGCTTTATCTTTACGGCGCAAATATTCTCAGCGTAAACCAAAGCGCTCCGATTGATTCGGTTGCAAATGTTTCAATAACAGTCAGGCTTCCCGATAAAGAGGGAATAAGCGAAGAAATAATTAAAAGAATAAGCGGTTTAAAAGGCGTTAAATCAGCAAGCAGCTTTTGATTTGATGCAGGAGGAATATATGAAAATAGCAGTTATGGGATACGGAACAGTCGGTTCAGGAGTTGTTGAGGTTATTGAATCCCACGAGGCTTCAATAGCAAACGGAACAAACGACGAAAAAATGGAGGTTGCAAAAATTCTTGATTTGCGCGATTTCCCCGGAGATGCTCATGAAGCCCTGTTCACGAAGGATTTTAACGATATTTTAAATGATGATGAAATTAAGGTTGTTGCAGAAACAATGGGCGGAGTTAACCCGGCATATGACTTTACGATGAAGCTTCTCAAAGCAGGAAAAAGCGTTGTTTCTTCAAACAAAGAGCTTGTTGCACAAAAAGGACCGGAGCTTCTCGCCGCTGCTGAGGAGAGTGGAGCAAACTATCTTTTTGAAGCCTCTGTCGGCGGAGGTATTCCTATTATCCGTCCGATGTCACAATGCCTTGTTGCAAACAATATTGAAGGTATTGCAGGCATTTTAAACGGAACAACCAATTTCATTTTAACCAAAATGATTGAAGACGGAATGAATTTTGCCGATGCGCTTAAGCTTGCTCAGGATAACGGCTATGCGGAAAAAGACCCAACCGCAGATATTGAAGGCTTTGATGCCTGCAGAAAGGTTTGCATTCTTGCTTCTCTTGCGTTTGGCAAGCACGTTTATCCCAATCAGGTTGAAACCGAGGGAATTTCAAACATAACTCTTGAGGATGTTTCGTATATTGAAAGTGCAAACGGAGTTATCAAGCTTCTCGGTCAGATTAAATACATCAGCGAAAACAAAATTGCCGCTTTTGTCAGTCCTGCGGTTGTTTTCCGCGGTTCTCAGCTCGCTTCGGTTAACGGAGTTTTCAATGCAATTCTTGTTCGCGGTGATGCTGTTGGCGACGTATGCTTCTACGGTCCCGGAGCAGGTAAGCTGCCTACTGCCTCTGCAGTTGTTGCCGATATGGTAGACTGCGTTAAGCATATCAACAGAAAGAAGTTTTTCGGCTGGGGACAGGGCGCTGAGGATTATGTTGTTGATTATAAAGAATGCATAGAAATGCCGTTTTATGTTCGCGCAAAAACAAGCGAAAGTAAAATAAAGGCTGCCTTCGGTGATGTTAAATTCCTTTCAAGAATCGGTCAGCCAAGCGATGAAAAAGCATTTATAACAGACAAAATGACACAGAATAAGCTTTCAAAGAAACTTGAGGGCTTCGAGGTTCTTAATATTATTAAGGTTACAAACTACTAAAAGAATTAAGAATTAAGAATGAAAAATGAAGAATTTAGGGTCCTGCGGACAGCAATTATAATTAATTGACCGAACGAAGTGAGAAACCAAAATTTTCAATTCTCAACTCTCAATTCTTAATTCTAATAATGGAGGAAATATGGCACTTATTGTTCAAAAATTCGGAGGCTCTTCCGTTGCAGATGCAAAGCGCGTTATGAACGTTGCAAACATCGTTGCAAACACCTATAAAGAAGGCAACGATGTTGTGGTTGTTGTTTCTGCGCAGGGCGACACAACGGATGACCTAATCGAAAAGGCAAAGGAAATCAATCCGGCAGCACCTAAAAGGGAGATGGACCAGCTTCTTGCGGCAGGGGAGGAAATATCAATTTCTCTTCTTGCAATGGCTCTTGAATCACTCGGATGTCCTGCAATCAGCCTTCTCGGCTGGCAGGCAGGCTTCAACACCAATTCCGTTTACGGCTCTGCAAGAATTAAAAACATTAAACCAAACAGGCTTCAGGCAGAACTTGCAAAGCATAATATCGTTATTGTTGCAGGTTTTCAGGGTATTAACAGATACGATGATATAACAACCCTCGGAAGAGGCGGCTCGGATACATCTGCAGTTGCAATTGCGGCAGCGCTTCACGCTGATAAATGCCAGATATTTACCGATGTTGAAGTCGTTTACACAGCTGACCCGAGAAAGGTTGAAGGCGCAAAGAAGCTTAAGGAAATAACATATGACGAAATGCTTGAGCTTGCAACTCTCGGCGCACAGGTACTTAATAACAGAAGCGTTGAAATGGCAAAAAAATATTCGGTTGAGCTTGAAGTTCTTTCGTCTCTGAATCCCGTTCCGGGAACAATTGTTAAGGAGGTTACAAAAATGGAAAAAATGTTAATTCGCGGAGTAACAAAGGATACGGATGTTGCCCTTGTTTCAATTCTCGGTGTTGATGATAACCCGGGCGTTGCATTTAAAATATTCTCAAAGCTGTCGGCAAAGAATATCAATGTTGACATAATTCTTCAATCCTTCGGAAGAGACGGAACAAAGGATATAGTATTTTCTGTTAATAAAGAAAACGGCCCCGTTGCCGTTGAGCTTCTTAAGGATTTTTCAATTCTCGACGGCGCTCAGATACTTTGCGACACAAATGTTGCAAAGGTTTCGGTTGTGGGCGCAGGAATGGAATCCCACCCGGGAACAGCAACAAAAATGTTTGAAGCGCTCTACGACAGGGGAATCAATATCAAAATGATTTCAACCTCGGAAATCAAGATTTCGGTTATCATTGACCTTGATGAAGCCGACAGAGCGGTTTCCGCAGTTCATAAAGCATTTATACCTAACGACTGATGAAAAAGGGGCTGTCTCACGGAAGTGAGGCAGCCAAAATTGTTATTAGGGAAAAATATTTATCAAATAAATAGAATTGTAGAAATATTTGTACAGATTTTCCACCTAATTGTTGAAATAGAGTGCAAAATAACAAGGATATTGCTATCCCTAAGGTAGTGGTATCCTGTTTTTTAATTTTTAAGCAGCGTCGTCTTTTTTAAAGAGGTAGGTTTTAGTTCTTTTGTCGCGTTGTTTGTGATTGTATTTTTTAATGTTGT
>JAFUZY010000083.1 GCA_017476375.1 Eubacterium sp. | reverse complement strand
CCCTCAACAGCACACGGGGACGTTCCTCTCCAAGCACCGTTCTTCCTTGAATTGCGGTCGGAGGTGCGTCCCCATGGCGAACGAATAGACGCACCCTCTTTACTGCACTAACGGCAGGCGAAAGTGAACGCAACCTCCTCCCATTAGTTCGGTCAGCCCAACAATCAAATCAAGGGGACGCACCTCTAGTAAATATTGTTGCTGTTTAATAATAGCTAATAAAAGTAATCGGGAGGGCTTGCCCTCCCGATTACTTTTATTATTAAGCTTCCGATTATATAAACTATTATTGCAATAAAAACAGTTATTACACAGACGCTTCCGACAGTAATTCTTATTCTTGCCGGCATTATATATGCTTCAGTAAAATACAGTGCGAATTTCTGGCTCAAATATAGCGGAAGAGAAAATTTGCCGAGAAAATAAACAAATTTATTGTTGAAACGGTTTGAAAAATATGATTGTTCGCTGAGCGTTAAAAGAACTCCTAAAGCTATAAACAGCAGAGCATAATAATCAACCCACTCGGGAAAATCCGAAAAGCAGTAAATTATTGGAAGAACATAGCATATCGGCTCGGCAATTGTCATCAAAAGCTTTTCTGTTTTAGAAAGGCTTTTCTTTTTTAGCTTTCCAATCAGCTCGTATACAAAAATTCCGATCCCCATTTCGGCAAAGGCTCTGACAATGGTTTTTGCAATAATTCCACCAAAAACAAAGTCGCTTGTTCCGCCGAGCTTTTTTGTTTCATGGCTTAGATATCCCAAAAGAAGAAGCGAAATTACGGGGCAGACAATTCGCTTGAAGTTTTCTTTGTATTTAACACAAAGAGGAAATAATATCATCATTGCAATCAGCATTGATGAAATATACCATTCAATTCCCATTATCTTAGTTGTTTTGAATCCTGCCTCCTGAATGAGAAGAAAATTAGAAACAGTTCCTAAGGATTTTAAAATGCCTTCTCGTATAGTAAAGGTTCTCGAAACAAAGTAGATAACGAAAGTGAAAATAAATGCAGGAATGTGATAGGGAAGAATACCGAAAAGCTTTTTCTTCATAAATTGATATGTTGACGAAGATAGGCTTTTACATTCGCTGCTTTGAGCGGATTTGGCAAGAAAAAAACCCGAAATAATGAAGAAAAATTCAACACCGATTCTTCCATTTTGAGAAAAGGTGAGAAATGAAAGGGGCATATTGACTTTTTCAAGCAACTTATCATTTATATGAAAGAAAATTATAATCCAGCAGAAAACAAAACGCATTATTTCTATGTTTCCGTTTCTTTTCATACGTATTTTTCCTCCGCTACTTATAAATGCTTTAAGCTAAAAATATCACAAAACGAGATATAAGTCAACATCTCGTTTTGTGATATGTATAATAAAGAAAATAAGAAAGAAAACAATAGAGAAAATAAGAAAGCAAGTAAAATCGCGAATAAAAATAAGCGGCTACAATAAGAAAACACAGTGGGTGATTAAATGCGGTTAAAGGATTTGAGGGAAGACAGCGATATAAAACAAAGCCAGCTCGCAAATATGCTTAATATAAAACAAAACACATATTCTCAATACGAAAACGGAAAGAGAGAGATTCCTCTCGAAACGCTCTGGAAGCTCGCGGATTTTTATAAAACAAGCATAGATTATATAGTTGGCAGAACGAATAAAAAATAAGCACCGAGTAGGTGCTTATTTTTGTGTATATAGGGTATGCTGCTCGGGGAGGCATTGTTACAATTCTTCCAAAGGCGGTTCATTCCCTCCGTTGATATGATGTTTGGAGTACCCGACTGGTGGAAAGAAGTTATACCATTGTCTGAGCGTAGCGAGTAAACCGAAACGCACTCGCCCTCGAGTGCATATCGCGCCGAAGGCATATCGCATTGCAAAGCAATATATCGCTCGTTTTGCAAAAAACGAATATCGTTGCGCGAAAACCCTTTCGCGCTTTGTCCCCTTGATTTGACGGTTGGTTTACCCGACTGACGGGAGGAGGGAGCGACCGCTTTCGCCTGCCATTGGTGCAGTAAAGAGGCAACGTCTATTCGTTCGCCATGGGGACGCACCTCCGAACGCAATTCAAGGAAGAACGGTGCTTGGAGAGGAACGTCCCCGTGTGTCGTAAAGGCAACGACCCTCATTCGTCCGCCGATAATATAATTGCCGACCGCAGGTCCCGAAATTCTTCACTCTTAACTCTTAATTCTTAATTAATACGAAACACGCGGCGGCGTTGTTAACTTATTTTTCAGACTTGTGAATAATTTACAAAAAGAGGGGTTGACATATTGAAATCCATGGTCTATAATGCTTATCACTATTATAATGGAGTTATATGCCTTATTAGGCGTTTTTCGTGGTTTTTCAGTCACAAAAAATTTACTTTTTTAAGTATGAAAATCCGCTGAATCTCCTGATTTTTAGGCGAAATTTTAAGGAAACGGAGTGAATACCTTTATGGTGAATGTGAAGGATGTTAAGCTCGGAACAACAACGCGAAAAAGCTTTGCAAAAATCAATGAGGTTATGCAGATGCCTAATCTTATTGAGGTGCAGAAGAAATCATATCAATGGTTTCTTGATGAAGGCTTGAAAGAGGTTTTCCGTGATATTGGCCCAATTGCCGACTACACAGGAAATCTTGTGCTCGATTTCATTGATTATTCAATGGACGATGAGCCAAAGTATTCAATCGCACAGTGTAAGGCTCGCGATGCAACCTACGCTAAACCTCTTAAGGTCAGAGCAAGACTTCAGAACAAGGAAACGGGCGAGGTTAAGGAAAACACTATCTTTATGGGCGATTTTCCGCTTATGACGGATGCGGGAACATTTGTTATTAACGGTGCTGAAAGATGTATTGTTTCCCAGCTCGTAAGGTCTCCCGGCGTTTATTATCATATGGAGCATGATAAAACGGGTAAGGAATTATATACAAATACCGTTATTCCCAACCGCGGCGCATGGCTTGAATATGAAACCGACGCAAACGACTTGTTCTACGTAAGAATAGATAAAAACAGAAAAATATTTATAACAACCTTCCTTCGTTCTCTCGGTCTTTCAAGCGACGATGATATAAGAGCATTCTTCGGCGACGATGAAAGAATTGAGGCAACGATTGAAAAGGATACAACGAAGAATCAGGAGGAGGCTCTTCTCGAGGTTTATAAAAAGCTTCGTCCCGGTGAGCCGCCGACGCTTGAAACTGCTCAGGCTCATCTTGACGCTCTCTTCTTTGACGCTCATCGTTACGACCTTTCAAGAGTGGGAAGATACAAGTATAATAAAAAGCTTGGAATGACAGACAGGTTAACCGGTCAGATTCTTTCTCAGCCTGTTATTTCGCCACAGGGTGAGCTCCTTGCAGACGCAGGGGATAAGATTGACGCTGCAAAGGCTGCCGAAATAGAAAATGCAGGTGTTATGTTTGCATTTGTTAAGCTTGAATCGGGAAGAGAAATCAAAATCGTTTCAAACGGAATGGTTGATTTTGAAGCTTATTGCCCCGATATTGATAAAAAAGAGCTTGGCATCAACGAAAAGGTTTCATACAGGGTTCTCAGTGAAATCCTTGATAAATGCGGCGATGACAAGGATGCTCTTGTTGAAGAAATCAGAATCAAGCATGATGACCTCATTCCTAATCATATTATAGTAGACGATATTTTTGCAACAGTTTCATATCTTCTCAATGTTGCAAACGGAGTCGGCTCAACTGACGATATCGACCACCTCGGAAACAGAAGAATCCGTGCAGTCGGCGAGCTTCTTCAAAATCAGTTCAGAATCGGCTTCACAAGAATGGAAAGAGTTATTCGCGAGAGAATGACCCTTCAGGCGCAGGACGACGAGGAATCAATCACTCCTCAGGCTCTTATCAATATCCGTCCTGTTGTTGCAGCAATCAGAGAGTTCTTCGGTTCTTCTCCGCTTTCGCAGTTTATGGACCAGAACAATCCGCTTGCAGAATTAACTCATAAAAGGCGTCTTTCGGCTCTCGGTTCCGGCGGTCTTTCAAGAGACCGTGCAGGCTTCGAGGTTCGAGATGTTCACTATACTCACTACGGAAGAATGTGTCCTATCGAAACTCCTGAAGGACCGAACATCGGACTTATTTCTTACCTTGCTTGTTATTCAAGACTTAACGAGTATGGCTTCATTGAGGCTCCTTATCGCAAGATAGACAAGGCAACAGGCGTTGTAACCGACGAGGTTGTTTATATGACAGCCGATATGGAGGATGAATTCGTTGTTGCTCAGGCAAACGAGCCCCTTGATGAAAACGGAAGATTTGCAAACAGCCGTGTAACCTGCCGATACAGAGACGAGTTCTTAACTCTTCCTCCCGACAGAGTTGACTATATGGACGTTTCTCCGAAGATGGTTGTTTCAGTTGCAACCGCAATGATTCCCTTCCTTGAAAACGACGACGCAAACCGTGCGCTTATGGGTGCTAACATGCAGCGTCAGGCAGTTCCTCTTCTTAAAACAGAGGCTCCCGTAGTCGGAACAGGTATGGAATATAAAGCTGCATACGATTCGGGCGTTGTTGTTGCTGCAAAACGCGGCGGAACAGTTGTTGCCCTTGACGCAGATACTATTGAAATCAAAACAAAGTCGGGCGAGATAGACAGATACGAGCTTATCAAGTTCGCAGGCTCAAACCAGGGAACCTGCATAAACCAGAGACCGATTGTTTCCCTTCATCAGGAAATAGAGGACGGACAGGTTATTGCAGACGGACCTGCAACCCACGGCGGTGAGATTTCACTCGGTAAGAATGCTCTTATCGGATTTATGACCTGGGAAGGTTATAACTACGAGGACGCTGTTCTTATCAATGAAAAAATTGTTCGCGATGATGTTTATACATCAATTCATATTATTGAACACGACCAGGAAGCAAGAGATACCAAGCTCGGTCCTGAGGAAATCACAAGAGATATTCCCAATGTCGGTGAGGATGCTCTTAAAGACCTTGATGAAGACGGTATCATCCGCATCGGCGCTGAGGTTAAGAGCGGCGACATCCTTGTTGGTAAGGTTACGCCTAAGGGTGAAACCGAGCTTACAAGTGAGGAAAGGCTCCTTCGTGCAATCTTCGGCGAGAAGGCAAGGGAGGTCAGAGATACATCTCTTAAGGTTCCCCACGGTGAATACGGTATCGTTGTTGATGTCAAAGTGTTCACAAGAGCAAACAGCGATGAACTCAACCCCGGTGTAAACAAGGTTGTTCGCGTTTACATTGCTCAGAAGAGAAAGATTCAGGCAGGCGATAAGATGGCAGGCCGTCACGGAAACAAGGGCGTTGTTTCAAGAGTTCTTCCTCAGGAGGATATGCCCTTCCTTCCCGATGGCAGACCGCTTGATATCGTTCTTAACCCTCTCGGCGTACCTTCCCGTATGAATATCGGTCAGGTGCTTGAGGTTCATCTCGGCTATGCGGCTAAGGCTCTCGGCTGGAAGATGATGACTCCCGTATTCGACGGCGCCCACGAGGAAGATATACGCGAATGTCTCAAACTTGCCGATATAGGATACTATGTTGACGAAAACGGCAACAAGGTATACGACGGAAAAACTCAGCTTATCGACGGAAGAACAGGTGAGCCGTTTGATAACCGCGTAACCGTTGGTTATATGTATTATCTCAAGCTTCATCACCTTGTTGACGATAAGATGCACGCCCGTTCAACAGGTCCTTACAGCCTCGTTACCCAGCAGCCACTCGGCGGTAAAGCACAGTTCGGTGGTCAGCGTTTCGGTGAGATGGAGGTTTGGGCACTTGAAGCTTACGGCGCTGCATACACTCTTCAGGAAATCATCACTGTTAAGTCAGACGATGTTGTCGGAAGAGTTAACACCTATGAATCAATTGTTAAGGGTGAGAATATTCCTCCTGCAGGAACACCCGAAGCATTCAAGGTTCTTTACAAAGAGTTCCAGGCTCTCGGTCTTGACACAACTCTCTACGACAGAAACGGCGAAGAGGTTGAACTCAAGCAGGAGCTTGATGATGACGGAATTCAGCCGCTTCCGGCTGATGACGAAGCTTTCTCAACAGTTAACGATGCTGAAGGCTCAGAGGGCTGGGGCGTTGTTAATCCTGATGAGGAACAGGAAGCAGATCAGGGCAGTGCAGATATATTTGCAAGCTTTGCAGATGCACTTGCAAGCGCAGAGGATAACGATGATTTCTCGGGCGCAGAGGATGATGAATTTTAATCCGAAACTGCTTTGAAAACTTTCACTTAATTATGATAGAAAAGGAGTGCTTCCAATAATGAATACTAATTCAACTAATGATTTTAGTTCAATCAGAATCGGACTTGCGTCGCCCGAGCGTATCCGCGAATGGTCATACGGCGAGGTAACAAAGCCCGAAACTATAAACTACAGAACACTTAAACCCGAACGCGACGGACTTTTCTGCGAAAAAATCTTTGGTCCTATGAAGGACTGGGAATGCCACTGCGGAAAGTATAAAAGAGTTCGCTATAATGGCAAGGTCTGCGAGCGTTGCGGAGTTGAAATAACCCGCGCAAAGGTTCGTCGTGTGCGTATGGGCCACATCGAGCTTGCGGCTCCCGTATCACATATCTGGTACTTCAAGGGAATCCCCAGCCGTCTCGGTCTTGTTCTCGACATAAGCCCGAGATACCTTGAAAAGGTTCTCTATTTCGCGTTATATATCGTAACCGACCCCGGCGATACTCCGCTTGAGAAAATGCAGATTCTCAATGAAAAAGAGTATGCCGAAATGCGCGAAAGATATGAGGACGATTTCGAGGCAGGAATGGGCGCAGAGGCTATCAAAAAGCTTCTTCTTGATATTGATATTCCGACTCTTCGTGACGAGCTTACTGCGGAGCTTGAAACTGCAACAGGTCAGAAGAGAGTTAAGCTTCTCAAGAGACTTGATGTTGTTGATGCTTTCTACCACAGCGGAAATAAGCTCGAGTGGATGATTCTTGATGTTATTCCGGTTATTCCTCCGGATATTCGTCCCATGGTTCAGCTTGACGGCGGACGCTTTGCAACAAGCGACCTCAACGACCTTTACAGAAGAGTTATCAACAGAAACAACAGACTTAAAAGACTTATTGAGCTTAATGCTCCCGATATTATCGTCAGAAACGAAAAGAGAATGCTTCAGGAATCCGTTGACGCCCTCATTGATAACGGCAGACGCGGACGCCCTGTAACAGGACCGAACAACCGTCCTCTTAAATCTCTTTCCGATATGCTTAAGGGTAAGCAGGGCCGTTTCCGTCAGAACCTTCTCGGTAAGCGTGTTGACTACTCAGGTCGTTCGGTTATCGTTGTTGGTCCTGAACTTAAGATGTATCAGTGCGGTCTTCCTAAGGAAATGGCAATCGAGCTTTTCAAGCCCTTCATTATGAAACGACTTGTTGAAATCGGAAAGGCGTCAAACATCAAGTCAGCGAGAAAGATGGTTGAAAAGGCTGAAAAGGCTGAGGTATGGGATGCTCTTGAGGTTGTAATCAAGGACCACCCTGTTATGCTCAACCGTGCTCCCACTCTTCACAGACTTGGTATTCAGGCATTTGAGCCCGTTCTTGTTGAAGGAAGAGCAATCAAACTTCATCCGCTTGCTTGTACTGCGTTCAACGCCGACTTCGACGGTGACCAGATGGCTGTTCACGTTCCGCTTTCAGCAGAAGCACAGGCAGAGGCAAGAATGCTTATGCTTGCTGCAAACAACCTCTTAAAGCCTTCTGACGGTAAGCCCGTTGCAGTTCCGACTCAGGATATGGTTATCGGTTCATACTATTTAACAATGATTAAAGAGGGTGAGCCGGGCGCACCGAGAGTTGAAAACATCAACGGCGAAGAGGTTACAAAATATAATATTTACCGCGACAAGGATGAGGCTATGATGGCATTCCAGGAGGGCTCGCTCGGTCTTCATTCCGAATGCTTAATCCGCTTCTCAAAAGAGGTTGACGGTGAAACAAAATCAAAGCTTGTTAAAACAACAATCGGAAGAGTTATCTTCAATAACCCCGTTCCTCAGGACCTCGGATTTATTGACAGAAGCAATCCCGAAAACGAATTTGACCCCGAAATTGATTTCGTTGTTAAGAAGGGTGGACTCGGAAAGATTGTTGATAAGTGCATAAGAAAGCACGGCGTTTCCGTTGCATCAAGAATGCTTGATGAGCTTAAGGCTCAGGGCTATAAGTATTCAACAATTTCCGGAACAACCGTTGCCGTTATAGACGCTCTCATTCCCGAAAAGAAGAAGGAATACCTTGAAGAGGCAGAAGCTAAGGTTGATGAAATCACCATGCATTATAACTTCGGTGAAATAACCAACGAAGAAAGAAGCGAAGCAGTTATCAAGGCTTGGGAGGTTTGCACAAACAAGGTTTCAAACGAGCTTACAGGTAATTTCGACGGAACTCATAACCCGATTCATATGATGGTTGACTCAGGAGCCCGTGGTTCTATTTCACAGCTTCGTCAGCTCGCAGGTATGAGAGGACTTATCGCAAACACATCAGGTAAAACAATCGAGGTACCTATCAGAGCTAACTACCGTGAAGGTCTTAATATTCTTGAATACTTCATTTCTTCCCGTGGTGCGCGTAAGGGATTAACCGATACTGCGCTTCGTACGGCTGACTCGGGTTACCTTACCCGTCGTCTTGTTGACGTTTCTCAGGACGTTATCATCCGTGATAACGACTGCGGATGCCATGACGGAATTGAGGTTTACGCTATTATGGATGGTAAGCGTGTGCTTGAGTCACTTGAAGAAAGACTTGTCGGCAGATTTGTTGTTGACCCCGTTATTCATCCTGAAACAGGCGAAGTTCTTATGGATACAGACAGAATGATGACTGATGACGATGCAAAGAAAATCGTTGACGCAGGCATAACCTCTGTTAAAATCCGTTCACTTATCACCTGTAAGTCAAGAAACGGCGTATGCTGCAAGTGCTACGGTTCAAACCTTGCTTTCAACGAGCCCGTTCAGGTTGGTGAGGCAGTCGGAACAATCGCTGCTCAGTCAATCGGTGAGCCGGGTACCCAGCTTACAATGAGAACCTTCCACACCGGCGGTGTTGCAGGCGGCGAGGATATTACTCAGGGTCTTCCCAGAGTTGAAGAGCTTTTCGAGGCAAGAAAGCCAAAGCAGCTTGCAATTCTTTCCGAAATCGAAGGCGACGTTCGTTTCGAGGAAATCAAAAAATCGCGCCATGTTGTTGTTTTCAACACTGAAACCGGCGATGAAAAGAAATATCTTATTCCTTACGGCGCAAGACTTCACGAGGATATTATTGAAGGCGCTCACCTTGAAAAAGGACAGGAAATTACCGTTGGCGCAAAGAACCCGCACGATGTTCTTGCAATCCTCGGTAAAGAAGCTGTTTATAACTATCTTATTAAAGAGGTTCAGTTCGCATACCGTACACAGGGTGTTGATATCAACGATAAGCACATTGAGGTTATCGTTCGTCAGATGCTCAAAAAATGCACGGTTGACGATGCAGGAAACACAGACCTTATCTCAGGCACAATGGTTGACGTTTCGGAAGTTGACGCTGAAAACGATAAGGTAGAAGCAAGAATCAAGGCAGGCGAAGAAGGTCTTGAAAAGGCAACATACATCCCGATTCTTATGGGTATTACCAAAGCTTCTCTTGCAACAGATTCCTTCCTTTCAGCTGCATCCTTCCAGGAAACAACCCGTGTTCTTACAGACGCAGCAATCAAAGGAAAGAGCGACCACCTTCTTGGTCTTAAGGAGAACGTTCTTATCGGTAAGCTTATTCCTGCAGGAACAGGTATGGAGATATTTAGAGATGTTGATGTTGTTCCGAGCTATTTCAGCGCTGAGGGTTCAGAAGAAATACTCAATCTCGAACAGCTTCAGGAGCTTTTAACAAATAGTATGTCGGAATAAATAAATTCTTGACAAGTGCAGATGTATGATGATATAATACTAAACTGCATCGGTATGAATTTAGTAATTCTGCATAAAATTTAAAAAAGCAATTTGTATAAAACGCTAAGGAGTGCGAGCAATCGCACTCCGCAGCGTGCGTATACAAAACATCTTTGATGTTTTGAATTAAGAGTTAAGAGTTAAGAATTAAGAGTTGAGGTTACTCGCTTCGCTCAAACAATTATTATTGGGTGTGGGCAAAGCCCACCCGAAATTATTCATTCTTCATTTTTAATTCTTAATTCAAAACAGCGGAGCTGTTTTGTATGCACACGGTGCATAAATATTACTGAAAGGAGATATAAACTATTGCCTACCTTTAATCAGCTCGTCAGAACAGGACGCAAGTCACTTGAAAAGAAGGCAAAAGCACCTGCTCTCTTGAAGGGTCTTAACACAAAGAAAAATGTTATGACAGATAACGCTTCTCCTCAGAAGCGCGGCGTTTGCACTGCTGTTAAAACCGCAACTCCCAAGAAGCCTAACTCAGCGCTTCGTAAGATTGCCAGAGTTCGTCTTACAAACGGTATGGAAGTTTCTGCTTACATTCCGGGCGTTGGTCACAACCTTCAGGAGCACTCTGTTGTTATGGTACGCGGCGGAAGAGTTAAAGACCTTCCCGGTGTTCGTTATCATATCATCCGCGGAACCCTTGATACTCAGGGCGTAACCGGAAGAATGCAGAGCCGTTCAAAATACGGTGCTAAGAAGCCAAAAGTAAAGAAGTAATTAACAGCCGATTTCGCAAATTAAAATGTGGTTTAATTGCGAATTTGCCCGTTTTTTAATTTGACATACGGCAGTATGCCTGCATTAAAGAAACGACCAAATTCATCAATTCTCCCAACATTTTATCTTTGCTAAATCAACTATTAATCACTTCAGAAGTAATTAATCATATCAAGATGAATTAATCACTTCAATGTAATCAAGAATTACAACTAAGGAAACCGACAATAGTTTATACCTATTATATATAGCGTTGGTCTGTTGTTGGCTCCACGGAAAAACCGAGTACCTATGAACTCATCAATATTAATGAAGGAGGGAAGCGAAGATGCCAAGAAGAGGTCAAATCGCTAAGCGTGACGTTTTACCGGATCCGCTTTATAACTCAAAGGTTGTAACTCGTCTTATCAACAATATCATGCTCGACGGTAAGAAGGGTGTTGCCCAGAAAATCGTTTACGGTGCATTCGATATCATTCAGGAAAAGACAGGAAAAGAACCGCTTGAGGTTTTTGAAGAGGCTATGGAACACGTTATGCCTGTTCTTGAGGTTAAAGCTCGCCGTATCGGCGGTGCAACCTATCAGGTTCCGCTTGAGGTTCGTCCCGAGAGAAGACAGACTCTCGGTCTCAGATGGATTACAGCGTTCGCTCGTGCAAGAAGCGAGAGAACAATGAAGGAACGTCTTGCAGCAGAGATTATGGATGCTGCAAACTCAACAGGCGGCGCAGTTAAGAAGTGTGATGATACACACAGAATGGCTGAAGCTAACAAGGCTTTTGCACATTTCAGATATTAATATCTGTTTAAACAGACTGTTTAAATTTTTTGAAACTTTAGAAAGGCTATGGACAAGGAAATGCCAAGAAAAGTATCTCTTCAACAAACAAGAAATATTGGTATTATGGCCCACATCGACGCAGGAAAGACAACGACAACCGAGCGTATTCTTTTCTACACAGGTATTAACCACAAAATCGGTGAAACCCATGAAGGTTCAGCAACAATGGACTGGATGGAGCAGGAGCAGGAAAGAGGTATTACAATCACCTCTGCGGCTACAACTTGCTTCTGGAAAGACCATAGAATCAATATTATTGATACTCCCGGCCACGTTGACTTTACAGTTGAAGTTCAGCGTTCACTCCGTGTGCTTGACGGTTCTGTAACCGTTCTTTGTGCAAAGGGTGGTGTTGAGCCTCAGTCTGAAACAGTTTGGCGTCAGGCTGACGAATACAAGGTTCCCAGAATGATTTTCGTAAACAAGATGGATATCATGGGCACAGATTTCTATAATGTTCTTAATATGGTTCTCGACCGTTTTAAGTGCAATGCGCTTCCAATCCAGCTTCCGATTGGTCAGGAGGAAACCTTTGAAGGTATTATCGACCTTATCAATAATAACGAAATCGTTTATATTGATCCTGCAGAAAACAAGGGTCAGGTTTTCGAGATAAGAGAAATCCGCGACGAGCTTAAGGACAAGGCTGCTGAATACAGAACAAGCCTTATCGAGCATATTGTTGAGCAGGATGAAGAGCTTATGGAAAAGTATTTCGAAGAGGGTGAGGACGCTATCACCGTTGACGAAATCAAGAAAATGATCCGTAAGTCAACTATTGCAGGCGAGATGGTTCCTGTTTGCTGCGGAACAGCATACAGAAATATGGGTGTTCAGCCCCTTCTCGACGCAATCATCGACTTTATGCCCGCACCAACTGATGTTGAGTCTATCAAGGGCGTAAATCCCGAAACAGAGGAAGAGGAATTCCGTCATTCATCGGATGACGAGCCGTTCTCAGCTCTTGCATTCAAGATTGCAACAGACCCATATGTAGGAAAGATTTGCTATTTCCGTGTTTATTCGGGTACTGTTGAATCAGGAACAGCTGTTTATAACTCTGTTAAGGGCCACAAGGAAAGAATGGGCCGTATTCTTCAGATGCATGCAAACCACAGAGAGGATATTCCTGTTTGCTATGCAGGTGATATTGCTGCCGCTGTTGGTCTTAAGAACACAACAACGGGCGATACCCTTTGCGATGAAGACCATCCCATTATCCTTGAATCAATGAATTTCCCGGATCCCGTTATCCGTGTTGCTATCGAGCCTAAAACAAAGGCAGGTCAGGAAAAGATGGGCGTTGCTCTTGCAAAGCTTGCTGAAGAAGACCCGACCTTCAAGGCATACACTGACGAGGAAACAGGACAGACTATTATCGCCGGTATGGGTGAGCTCCACCTCGAAATCATCGTAGACCGTTTGCTTCGTGAATTTAAAGTTGAGGCAAATGTAGGCGCTCCTCAGGTTGCATATAAAGAAACCGTTCAGGCTGAAAGTATGTCCGACCTCAAGTATAAGAAGCAGTCAGGTGGTTCAGGTCAGTACGGTCATGTTAAAATCAGACTCTTCCCGAACCTCGACGAAAACGGAATCGGTCAGGGCTATGCGTTTGAAAACCAGATTGTCGGCGGTGCTATTCCCAAGGAATACATTCCCGCTGTTGACGCCGGTATTCAGGCAGCAATGAAGAGCGGTATCCTCGCAGGATATCCCGTTGTTGATGTTAGAGTTGAACTTTATGATGGTTCATATCATGAGGTTGACTCTTCTGAAATGGCATTCAAGATTGCAGGTTCAATGGCATTCAAGGATGCAGCTAAGAAGGCTAACCCGATTATCCTCGAGCCGATGATGAAGGTTATCGTTATCGTTCCTGAGGAATATATGGGCGACGTTATCGGCGACCTCAACTCACGCCGCGGTCAGATTCAGGGTATGGAAGACAGAAACGGCGCTAAGCAGATTAATTCAAGAGTTCCTCTTTCAGAGATGTTCGGCTATGTTAACGACCTTCGTTCAAAGACTCAGGGCCGTGGTCAGTACACAATGGAACCCGATGGATATGAGCCTGTTCCGAAGTCTATCTCCGAGTCAATCATCAACGAACGCTCAAAGAAAGACTAACAAACACTATATAAATAAAAAAATGCTTGATATTTTACACTATATTTGGTAAAATATCATTGACAATTTTACTATTGTAAATTTTAAGGAGGAAATTCCAATGGCAAAAGAACATTTTAACCGTACCAAACCTCATGTAAACATTGGTACAATCGGTCACGTTGACCATGGTAAAACAACTCTTACAGCTGCTATCACAAAGTATCTTGCTAATAAGGGCTATGCAAAGTTCGAAGACTATGCAGATATTGATAAGGCTCCTGAAGAGAGAGAGCGTGGTATTACAATCAACACTGCTCACGTTGAGTATGAGACTGATAAACGCCACTATGCTCACGTTGACTGCCCGGGTCACGCTGACTATATTAAAAACATGATTACCGGTGCTGCTCAGATGGATGGCGCTATCCTTGTTATCGCAGCAACAGACGGACCTATGGCTCAGACTAAGGAGCACCTTCTCCTTGCTCGTCAGGTTGGCGTTCCGGCAATCATCGTATTCCTTAACAAGACCGATCAGGTTGACGACGAAGAGCTTCTTGAACTCGTAGAAATGGAAGTTCGTGACACTCTTGCTGAGTATGAATTTGATGAGGATTGCCCGATTATCAAGGGTTCTGCTCTTCTTGCTCTTAACGCAGAGTCAAACGACGATCCTGCTTGCGCTTGCATCGCTGAGCTTATGGACGCTGTTGATGAGTACATTCCTACTCCTGACCGTAAGGCAGACCTTCCTTTCCTTATGCCTGTTGAGGACGTTTTCACAATCACAGGTCGTGGAACAGTTGCTACAGGTAGAGTTGAAAGAGGAAAGCTCAACACTAACGATACAGTAGAGATGGTTGGACTTGAAGACGAAATCAAGTCAACAGTTTGCACAGGTATCGAAATGTTCAGAAAGATTCTTGACTACGCTGAGGCTGGAGATAACATCGGTTGTCTTCTTCGTGGTGTTCAGAGAACTGAAATCAAGAGAGGCCAGGTTCTTGCAGCTCCCGGTTCAATCAAACCTCACACCAAGTTCACAGGTCAGGTTTACGTTCTTTCAAAAGAAGAGGGTGGTCGTCATACTCCTTTCTTCAACAACTACAGACCTCAGTTCTATTTCAGAACAACTGACGTTACAGGCGTTATTTCTCTTCCTGAGGGAACAGAGATGTGTATGCCCGGCGATAACGTTGATATGAACGTTGAACTTATCACTCCTATCGCTATCGAAAACGGACTTCGTTTCGCTATTCGTGAAGGTGGTAGAACAGTTGGTTCAGGCGTTGTTATCGCAATCGAAGAGTAATCTTAACAAATGAAGCAATCTGCATTAGCAGATTGCTTTTTTTGATACTCAAAAAAGATAATAGACACTTGTCGTCCGATTGGGGACTGTCCCCAAATGAACACATTAAAGCGTTAAAGCGTGTATAGGGGTCTGATCCCTGTATACGCTTTATATTCTTATCTTGACAAGTTAACTTGGCAATGATATAATAGAATTGGAAAGTAAACTTGGCAAAGGCGTGATATTATGAATAAAAAAGAAATACTTGAAAAAAGCAGAAATGAATATAAAAACTCAAATAATGATGAGCAGCAGAGAAGTGTTGCTCTTAAGGGTAATACAATAGGTATGTTGACCGGGATAATTCTATGTGGAGTTATGAACCTTATAGAACATAATGTTGGATATTTTGTAATCTGGGTTGCAATGTTTTTTATTTCAAATCTCTTTATAGCCATTAAAACTAAAAAGGGAATCAATATTTTTATAGCCATTGCAATGGGTGTTTCGTTGGTACTGTCTATTGCTGTATATCTATCTGATAGAGGTGTATTTTAATGGACGATAGATTGGTTCTGAAAAATAACCTTAAAAAAATCAGAACGGCTCACGGATTATCTCAGCAGGCATTAGCCTCCATTGTAGGAGTTTCAAGAAACACAATAAGCTCAATTGAAACCGGTCAGTATAGCCCGACTGCAAAGCTTGCACTTATTCTTTGCACAGCACTTGATACCAAATTCGAGGAAATGTTTTATTTTTAAATGATAATATCCGCCTTATATGTCAAATGCAAAGCGAGCGGGATGCTCACTTTAATGTGTTCAATTGGGGACTGTCCCCAATTGAACACATTAAAGCGCTAAAGCATATTCGCTTTATATTTTTTTATTGAATATATTATATTTTATGATATAATAAAACCTATGGAAAATGAAGTTCTTGAAAAGTTAATCGGAACTGTTGAGGAGGTATCCTTTTATAATGAGGATACCGGTTTTTGTGTTGCCGAAATCAACACGGGAAGCGAAGGCGTAACCGTTGTTGGCGCTGTTGGCGAGATTGCAGTTGGCGCCGAGATTGAATGCGAAGGCAAATGGGATATGCACCCCTCCTTCGGAAGGCAGTTTCGCGCAAGCGTTGTTCACCAGACCCTGCCCGAGGATGTTTCGGGAATACTCCGTTATCTTACATCGGGAATAATCAGGGGGATAAGAGAATCAACAGCGCAAAAGATAGTTGAGGCTTTCGGTGCGGACGCTTTTAATGTTATTGAAAACGAGCCTGAGCGACTCGCAAGCCTGAAAGGAATAAGCATATCCAAGGCGAGGCAGATGAGCAGTGATTTTAAAAGTAAATTTGCCTCTCGTGAAACTGTTATGGAACTGACGTCGCTTGGTCTGACTCAGCATCAGGCGCTTAAAGCGTATAAGCTTTTTAAATCGGACGCCATTGATTTAATCAAGGCAAATCCATATGCTTTAATCGGCTCGGCAATGGGAATAACCTTTGATAAGGCTGATGAAATTGCCGAGAGACTTGATGAAAAGCCCCCCTATGATTACAGGGCGCAGGCAGCCGTTGTTCACATTGTATCCCATAATCTTTCAAACGGTCACACCTGCATTCCGAGAGATAAAATCTTTGCGCCTGCATGCGACTTCCTCGGCTGTGAAGAAGACTATGTTGATATAGCGCTTGATAATGCTATTGAAAACAAAATGCTCGTACAAAAAGAGATTGACGGCAGGGAATTTCTTTTCATTCCCGAAATATATGCAGCTGAAAGCTCGATAGCTCAGCGCATAAAAATAATGGTTAAATATCCTCCTCTTGAAAATGAGATATATTCCTCTGAAATATATTCCTTTGAAGAGGCGAACAATATCAGTTTTGATGAAAAACAGAGAATGGCGATAGAAATTGCCGTTGAAAAAGGTTTGCTCATTCTAACAGGTGGCCCCGGAACAGGTAAAACAACAACCTTGAAGGGAATTATCTCGCTGATGAAAAACAGGGGACTGAAGGTTGCTTTAACAGCGCCGACGGGAAGAGCCGCACAGCGCATGGAAGAGCTTTGCGGTTATGAAGCAAAAACTATTCACCGTCTGCTTGAGGTTGAATACAGCGAGGACAGCGAAACGCCCGACTTTGTTCATAATCTTCAAAATCCTCTTGATTATGACGCGGTTATCGTCGATGAGCTTTCAATGGTTGATGTAACTCTTTTTTCAGCGCTTCTTGACGCGCTTCCGCTGCATTGCAGACTGATAATGGTTGGTGATAAAAATCAGCTTCCGCCAGTTGGAGCGGGAAATGTTCTTTCCGATTTGATTGAAAGTAAGCTGATTGATGTTATAACTCTTGACAAGATTTTCCGTCAGGCGATGCAGAGCAGAATTGTTACTAACGCGCACCTTGTTGTTAAAGGAGAAATGCCGGTTATTGATAACAGCTTTGATTCCGATTTCTTTCTTCTTAAAGAGGACAGTAAGTTCAACGCTCCTAAAAAAATACTCAATCTTGTAACCTCGCGCCTGCCGGCGTCATATGATTATAATCCTATGAGTGACATTCAGGTGCTATGCCCGAGCAGAATGGGCGAATGCGGAACTCAGAATATCAACGCAATCCTTCAGGCAAGGCTGAATCCCCCCTCAAAGGATAAGAAGGAAATCCGCTATCAGGGCTACACTCTTCGCGAGGGCGACAGAGTTATGCAGATAAAGAACAACTATGACGTTCCGTGGTTTAAGGCAAACGACAACGGTCAGGGCGTTTTCAACGGAGATATAGGAATACTTACGAAAATAGACCTCGGCAATGATATTATCAACGTTAAATTTGATGATAAAGAGGCAATGTATTCAATCGAAAGCATAAAGGAAATTGAACTCGCATATGCAATGACGGTTCACAAGAGTCAGGGCAGTGAGTTTCCAGCGGTTGTTATGCCCGTTCTTGCAACGCCGCCGAAGCTTGCATACAGAAACCTTTTCTATACAGCCTTAACAAGGGCGAAAGAGCTTATTGTTCTTGTGGGCAATGAGGAATCAATCAAAAATATGGTTGAAAACGACAGAAAGTCCAAAAGGTTCAGCGCACTGAAATTTTTTATTGAAACAGATAATGATATATAATATAATAATATCAGATTATTCATAACGCTCAGAAAGGCTGTTTAATTGATGTTCGGATATGATTTAGGATTGGATTTAGGAACAAGCAATGTTGTTATATCCGTTCCCTCAAAGGGAGTGGTTTTAAATGAACCCAGCTATGTTGCTTACGATACTGAAACGGAAAAAATACTCTATGCAGGCAGGCGCGCCTATTACCTTCAGGGCAGGGAGCCCAAGGGCGTTGCCGTTGTTCAGCCTGTTTCAAGAGGAGTTATAAGCAACTATGCGTTAACTCAGCAGATGCTCAGATTTTTTATAAACAGAGTCATCAAGAAAAATATTTTCAGACCAAGGGTTGTGGCGAGCGTTCCTGCACTTGCTACGGACGTTGAAAAAAGAACGATTGTTTCGGTTATTATTTCCGCCGGAGCAAGATCGGTTTGCCTTGTTGAAGCACCCCTTTGCGCAGCCTTCGGCTCGGGTATTGACCCTCTTCAGCCAAACGGCGTTTTTGTTATTGACATCGGCGCAGGAAGCGCCGATATGGCAGTTGTTTCTCAGGGCTCAATGAACCAGACCGAAAGCGTTAAAATCGGCGGAAACGATTTTGACAGGGAGATAGTTAAGTTTTTAAAGGAAAAGCATGACCTTTTAATCGGAATAAGAACCGCCGAGGATATTAAAAAGCTGATAGGCGGTGCTGTTCCGAGAGAGGAAGAGGTAACAATGACTGCAAAGGGAAGAAGCTCCGAGGACGCAATGCCCAAAACGGTTGACATAACCTCAAACGAAATATGCCATTGCTTAAAGCCTTTAATAAATGAAATCACATCAGTTGCAAAGGCAATGTTTGAAAGAACGTCGCCGCAGCTCGTTGCCGATATTGTTTCGGGCGAGGTGCTTTTAACGGGCGGTTCAGCAGAGCTGTACGGACTTGATAAGCTTCTTTCGGAGGCTCTTTCGCTTAGCGTCAGGGTTGTTTCGCAGCCTGCACTCTGTGTTTCAAAGGGCGCTTGCACGGCACTTTCAAAAATGCACATTCTTGATAACTACGGCTATCAGTTTAAAACAAAAGAAGATGTCAGAATAAGATAAAATACGGGGCTGTTTATCAGCCCCGCTATTATAATTAATAGTGAATAGATAATAGTGAATAGTGAATAGTTGAGGGCGGGCTCCGCCCACACCCGATTATATAAGAAAAGGAGGGGACAATGTGAATAGATTTTCAAAGCTGCATCCTGCGTTGCATCTTGCTTTTTATCTGTTTTCGCTTGTGTTTGTTTTAGTTGCAGGAAATCCGATTTTTTCATTCATATCCCTTATTTGTTCATTTCTTTATAATTCGGTTATTAATTCAAAAAGAATATTAAAAAATCTTTCCCTTGTTGCTCTTATAATACTCTTCGTTTCGCTGTTCAATATGCTTTTTGCCCATTACGGAAACGATGTTCTTTTTAAAATCGGGCATACGGAGTTTACGCTTGAAGCTCTTTTTTACGGCTTTAATCAGGGAATGGTTTTTTCTGCGGTTGTTTTATGGTTTTCAGCGCTGAGCTATAATGCGGACGGCGACAGGGTTTTATACCTTTTTTCATTTGCGCCTAAGCTTTCGCTGATGTTTACAATGATTCTCGGCTTTATTCCGAGATTTAACAAAAAGCTTTCCGAAATCCGCGACGCGCAGCTTGCACTTGACGGAGGTGAAAAGCCAAGGGGAGCGAAACAGAAATTCAAAGCTGCTCTGAATAACCTTTCAGCCCTGATAACATACAGCCTTGAGAGCAGCATTATAACTGCGGATTCAATGAACGCAAGGGGATATAAAAGGGGTGCGCTGAGCGTTAAAAGATATAAGCTCTGCCGTGAGGATATAGTTTTAATTGCCTTAACCGCTTTGGCGTCCGCCACTCTGATATATATAAAAGTATCGGGCAGAATGACTTTTATTTTTGAACCTGTGATTTATTTAAAAAACTTCAGCCCCGTTGCAGTTATTGCTTTTACTGTTCTTGAACTAATTCCGTTTACCGTCGAGCTATGGGAGGAAATGCTATGGAAGCTCTCAAATGCAAAAACTTAAGTTTTACATATCCGAACAGCCAGGCGCCGGCGCTAAGGGATATTTCCTTCTCGGTTAATGCCGGTGAGCTTTGCGTTGTTATGGGTAAATCGGCGTCGGGAAAAACAACCCTCTTGAAGCTGATGAAAAAAGAAATTGCTCCTGCCGGAGCTGTTTTTGGCGAAATTGAAGCCTTCGGCAAGGTTGGTTATGTTGCTCAGAATGTTGAAGAAAGCATTGTTTGCAACAAGGTTCGCGCTGAGCTTTCGTTTGCGCCTGCAAACGAGGGCAAAAGCGAAGAGGAAATAGAGCTTGCCGTTGCGGAAACAGCTTCATATTTCAATCTTGAAAGCAAGCTGGAATATGATGTTTCCTCTTTATCTGGCGGAGAAAAGCAGATTTTAAATCTTGCCTCCGTTATGATTATGAAGCCCGATATTCTCGTTCTTGATGAGCCTGCATCGCAGCTCGACCCCGTGTGGGCAGAGCGCTTTGCCGATATAATCAGAAAACTTCACAGAGATTTTTCAACAACAATAATTATCGCAGAGCATAATGCAAATGCCCTTTTTGAGAGTGCAAACAGTATTCTTTTGCTTGAAAACTCAAAACTGCTTATCAAAGATAAAGCAGACGCCTTTGTTGATTATCTCAGAAAAAATAACAATGATATGCTCGGCGCTATTCCGGTTTCGATGAGCCTTTATAACGGCGCAAAAACCATCGGCGAATGCAGTGAGTTATTCAGAGAAAAGCAAATAAAAAGACTTAAAAAAGAAGCTATGCCAAAGGAAACGGCAGTTGAGATAAAAAGCATCTATTTTGCATATGAAAAGGGAAAGGATATTCTTTCGGGACTTAATCTGAAAGTTTATAAGGGGAAAATTAACGCTGTTTTAGGTCCGAATTCAAGCGGAAAAACAACTCTTCTGAAGGCGATTGCAGGCGTTTGCAAGCCCTATCGCGGAAGAATCAAAGCCGACGGAAAAATTTCAATGCTCTCTCAGAATGTTTTTGATTTGTTTACAAAGGAAACCTGCGGTGAGGAAGCAGATTTTGAAAAGTTCGGCAATTTGCTTGAATTAAACGATATAAAGGAACGCCACCCCTATGATATTTCGGGCGGTCAGGCGCAAAGACTCGCCCTTGCAAAGGTGCTTGAGAGAAATGCGGATATAATTCTTCTTGATGAGCCGACAAAAGGCTTTGACTGCGTTCTTAAAGAAAAGCTTGCAAGCCTTCTTAAGGAGCTTTGCAAGCAGGGAAAAACAGTTTTGATAGTTACTCACGATATTGAATTTATTTCAAGATACTGCGATGTTGCTTCCTTCCTCTCAAGAGGTAAGATTATTTCAACAAAACCGAGAAGAGAGTTCTTTTCTTCCCTGAGCTTTTATACGAGCAGCATTGGGGCAATCACCAAAACCGATTTGGTCAGCATTGACGATTTAACGGAGAGCGGAGGAATATGAAAAGGTTTAAAAGTTTTTTTCTTCCCGTTCTTATTGTGATAAGCCTTGCGGGAACAATCGTCTGGCAGTGCTTTTTTGTTGAAAAAATAAACTACTATATTGTTTCGGTTGCCGTCCTGATTCTTTCGATGCTTCCGTTTTTTGCGTCATTTGAAATAAGGAAAACCTCTTCCAAAGAAATAACGCTTGTTGCAAGTCTGATAGCGCTTGCGGTTGTTTCAAGGGCGGCTTTTTATCTTATTCCCGAGGTTAAGCCGATTGCAGCAGTTGTTATTGCCTCGGCAGTTTGCCTTGGCGCAGAGAGGGGATATGTTATCGGCGCGTTTTCAGCCTTTGTTTCAAACTTCATTTTCTCACAGGGGATTTGGACCCCGTTTCAGATGGCTGCGCTGGGGCTCGTTGGCTTTTTTGCAGGATTATTGTTCAAAAAAGCAAAGGCAAACAGATATGCTCTTGCGCTTTACGGATTTGTTTCGGCTGCATTTCTGTACGGACTTATAGTAGACATTTCAACAATTCTTGTATCCTTTGGCGAAAATATAACGCTTTCGGGAATACTTTCCGTTTATGCGGCAGGGATGCCTTTTAACCTTGTGTTCGGTGCAACGACAGCGGTTGTTCTCTTTTTCTTCGGCGAAGGGTTTATAAGGAAAATCGAAAGGCTGGACACGAAATACAGCATTATCACTTGAAAACCTACTGTTTTAGTGGTATATTAAAATCACAGAATATTTATTAAAGGAAACAGAAGAATGAAGATTTCAACAAAAGGAAGATATGCACTAAGACTTCTTCTTGATTTAGCTGAAAATCAAGGTGACGGTTTTGTTGCGCTTAAGGATATTGCAGCAAGGCAGGATATTTCAAAAAAATACCTTGAACAGATTGTTGCAATTTTGAATAATCCCGAAATTCTAAGAACAAACAGGGGATTTCAGGGCGGATACAGGCTTGCAAAGGAGCCGAAGGACTACACTGTGGGTGATATTTTAAGGATAACGGAGGGCGGACTGGCGCCGGTTTCCTGTCTTGATTCAAGCCCAAATCTCTGTCCGAGGGCGGAAAGCTGCAAAACTCTTCCTGTCTGGGAGGGGCTGAACAAGGTTATTAATGAATATCTTGATTCCATAACTCTTCAGGATATAATTGATGCAAATAATGAAAACAGCAAATATGATTATGTAATATAAGGGGTTACTATGGTTAATAAAAACAGAATACTCGATAATTTTAAGTCAATTGTTTCGCTCGACAGTCCTTCGCATGATGAAAGACTTGTCTGCGAATATCTGAAGGACTATCTCAAAAAAATCGGCATTGAAGCAGCAGAGGACAACGCAGGCGAATTGTCTGGCGGAACAACGGGTAATCTTTATGCATATATTGAGGGCGACGCCTCGCTTGAGCCGCTTGTTTTTTCTTCGCATATGGACACTGTTGAGCCTTCAAAAAATAAGCAGGCAGTTATTCACGAGGATGGAAGAATAACATCGGCAGGCGATACGGTTCTCGGTTCGGATGATGTTGCAGGTATTGTTTCAATTCTTGAAGCGTTAACGGTTATCAAAGAAAACAAGCTTCCCCACAGACCGATTGAAATTCTTTTCACGGTTGACGAGGAAACCCATTGCGGCGGAAGCGCCCATTTTGATTATTCAAAACTTAAGTCAAAGCAGGCATATGTTTTCGACCTTGACGGCGATGTCGGAATCGCTGCGTCATCGGCGCCGACTATTTTATCATATACGGTTAAGTTTATAGGTAAATCAGCTCACGCAGGCTTTGCATCAAAAGAGGGAATCCATGCAATCAAGGCAGCCTGCCTTGCTGTGTCAAGAATTCCCTGCGGAGCAATCGGAGAGGGTATAACAGCCAATGTCGGCGTTATCGAAGGCGGAAAGGCAACTAATATTGTTCCCGATTTATGCAGAATCAACGGCGAAATCAGATGCTTTGATGATTCAAAGACTCTTGGCGTTCTTAAAGAGGTTGAAGAAATCTGCAAGTCTGCTGCCGACGAATACGGCGCAAAAATTGAGATGGAGTACGAGGTCTGCATAAGAGCATTTAATGTTGATGAAAACAGCAGTGTTATTGAAAGATTTAAAAAATGCTGCAGTAAGCTCGGACTTTCCGGCGATTGTGAACCGACTTTCGGCGGTTCGGATAACAATGTTTTTGCCGAGCACGGCATCGACGGTCTTGTTGTTGCAACGGGTATGAATAACTGCCATTCCGTTGATGAATATACGAGTGTCGGGCAGCTTGAAGCTGCGGCAAAACTTGCACTTGAGCTGATGCTCAGCTGAGTTGAAATGTGGAGAGTGGAGAGTGGAGTTTCGGGTCGCTTCGCTCCGATTATAAATAAGAAAAGGAGATTTGGATATGCGAAATCACGAAGTGGTAACGGCACATAAATTGCTTGATGAAAACGGGAAGCTTATTGAACCGGGCTGGAGCAGAACACTTATTCAGCAGTATTCAAGAAACGATATAAAAAAGCGCAAGACCCGTATCAAGGAATGGGATTACTATTATATTATGAGCAATAAAAACAAACTTGCTCTCTGTCTGACTGTTTCCGACCTCGGTTATATCGGAATGCATTCCGTCAGTCTTGTAGACCTTAAATCCGCAATGGAAAAAACCGAATCGGTTATAATTCCTTTTCCTATGGGCTCAACAAAAATGCCTTCAAGTTCAAAAACCGGCAATGTTGTTTTCAGAAATAAAAAGCTTGCCATTGAGTTTTTGCACTATGCAGATAAAAGAGTGTTAAGAATGAATTATCCTTCATTTAATGGCGGAAAAGGCATAAGATGCCATATAACTCTGAGCGATGAGCCCGAGGATTCAATGGTTATTGCAACCCCTTGGGATAATGATGAAACAGCGTTTTACTATAATCAGAAAATTAATTGCTTGAGAGCCTCGGGCAGAATTGAATATGACGGCGAAACCTTTGAGCTTGACCCCGAAACGGACTTTGCAGGGCTTGACTGGGGAAGGGGAGTCTGGACATATGATAATTATTGGTATTGGGGCTCTGGCTCGGGTCAGGTTGACGGCGTTCCCTTCGGTTTCAATATCGGTTATGGCTTCGGCAATACAAGCGCTGCAAGCGAAAACGTTATTTTCTATAACGGAAAAGCTCATAAAATAGACGATGTTACCTTTAATATCAGTGAGAATTACACCGACCCCTGGACCTTTACCTCAAGCGACGGAAGATTTGAAATGAGCTTTGTTCCGATTATCGACAGGGCTGCCGTTATTGATTTGAAGGCGATTATAACCGACCAGCATCAGGTTTTCGGAAAAATGAGCGGAACTGCTGTTCTTGACGACGGAACAGAGATTAAAATAAAAGATTTTCTTTGCTTCGCAGAGAAGGTTCATAATAAGTATTGATATGATGGCAAAAAGCAAATTTGAAAAAAGACTTGAAAATGAACTTGATTTTGATTTTCGTCTTGATAAAGAAAGAATTGAAAGCGTAGGGGAATTTGAAGAAAAAATCCTTGAACCTTTCAATCAGAATAAAAGGATTTTCTTCAGGGGGGAAAGAAGGGAGGATATAACCCGTCCGCTTCTTCCTTCAATTTACAGAAACAGGGAATTTCTCTTTGATAACGGCAAAAGAGTTAATCTTATCAATGCTGATTTTCTATATTCCTGTTACTCAAAAACAGGCGATTTTCTTAATCTGTTTGAAAAGATTATAGGAAGGGTGCATACGGATAAAATGTATCCCTTTCTTGCGTTTTCCCAGCATTATTTCGGATTGAGTCCGCTGATTGATTTTTCAAAAAGCCCATACAGCGCGCTGTCTTTTGCGCTTAAAGACAGGAAGGAGTATGATGAGGATATCCTTTTTTATACCCTTGAAATCAAAAACGACAGCGACTACACGAATTCGATAGACAAAGCAAACGAATGGATAAAAAACTATTCCGTTCTTGTTTTCAGGGATGTAACAAGACTTGAGCTCGAAAGCCCGATAGAAGCGCTTGTTGACTACAAAACCATAATTGAAATGTCGAAGAAAAAGAGCAATCTTTTTGAAATGAACACGCCAAGTGCAAAGCTCATTGATGTTCCGACTAATGATTTAATGCTTTATCAGCAAGGCGTTTTCCTTCTGCTTGATGATTTTTCTCTGATGGGAAAATCTTATTTAACTAAGAAAATACGCAACGAATTCAACATAAGAAAATGGATTATCAGCAAGGATATCTGCCCTGAGCTTCTTGATATGCTTATTGATTTTAATCCCTATTATTCTTATAAGTACATAACAAATCTTAATTTAATTGCAAACGATATAAAGAAAAAATTATAAAAAACCGACAGGCGGGAATCTTCTCTGCCTGTCGATTTTTGCTTCTTGAATGCTTATTGTAAACCGTAATATATTTTTTCTTGACAATTGACAGTTTTTTAATTATATTGTAATTGAGGTAAGTTAGCAAAAAAATCTATTTCGTATTACCTTATTTACAAAATTGGAGAATTATATGACAATAGTTAATATTATCAATCTTCTCGGCGGTTTGGGACTGTTTCTCTTCGGTATGAAGTATATGAGCGAAGGTCTTAATCAGGTTGCAGGAAGCAAAATGAAAAACCTGCTTGAAAAGCTGACAAGAAATCGCTTTAAAGGCTTTTTGCTCGGAGTTTTGGTAACCGCAGTTATTCAGTCATCCTCGGCAACAACTGTTATGCTGATGGGATTTCTTAATGCCGGAATAATGGATTTGGCTCAGGCAACAGGCGTTATCATCGGTGCAAATATCGGAACAACTGTTACTGCTATTCTTATTGCAATTGATGTTTCCGCAATTGCGCCAATATGCATAATAATAGGCGCGGCAATGGCGCTGTTTGCAAAAAAACAAAAGCAAAGATATATCGGTCAGATTATTCTCGGCTTCGGTATTCTGTTCTTCGGACTCAAGTATATGAGTGGAGAGAACGCAATGGGCGTTCTTAAAACAAACGAAGCCTTCCAGAGCTTTATAACAAGCTTCAATAATCCTGTTATCGGAATACTTGTTGGTATTGCGGTTTGTTCTGTTTTGCAGTCTTCAAGCGCTGCAATCGGTGTTTTGCAGGTGCTCGCCCTCAGCGGAGGCGTTCCGCTTAATCTTGCAATCTTCCTTATTATAGGTATAAATATCGGCTCAGTAACTCCGCTTGTTTTATCCGCAATCGGCGCAAAAACAAATGCAAAAAGAGCGGCATTCGTTTATTTCATATTTAATTTTATTCTCGTTTTCTTAACTCCGCTTGCATATTTTGACCCATTCTTAAATTGGGTTAAGAGCATTAGTTCAAACGGCTCTGTTGAAGTTGCAGTCTGCCATATACTGTTTAAGGTTATAACTGCGATTGTTCTTCTTCCGTTTGTTCCTCAGATTGTTAAGCTCTCCGAAATGGTGTTTAAACCTAAAGAACACGAAAGCGCAATGCGTTTTGAGTTTATTGATAAGAAGATAACCGAAAACACAACCGCAACCGTTCTTCAGATTGGTTCAGAGGTTGAAAGAATGGCGAAGATTGTTCGCAATAATTTCGTTCTTGCCTGCGAGGGATATCTGAGCCGCTCAATTGAAAATGAACAGCAAATTCGTGATAATGAAGAGCTTATAAACTGGCTCAATCATAATATTTCCGATTTTATGGTAACAGTTTGTTCAGGGGAGATAGGCGCTGAGGATTCGGAATATGTTGGAAAGCTTTTCCATGTTATAACCGACCTTGAAAGAATTGGCGACCACGCAGAAAACATTTTAAACAAGACCAAGCAGTCTATTGAATCCGAGATTGAATTTTCAGATGAAAGTGCGGCAGAGGTTAAAAAGATATATGAAACAGTGCTTGAGCTTCTTGATCGTTCAATCGGATGCTTTGTTAATAAGAAGCTCAGCGATTTTGAAGAGCTTGAGCTTCATAATCTTGAAAACACGATTGATAATTTAACTCTTCAGGCTCAGGATAACCATGTTTTAAGGCTCAAGGAAAAGAAATGCCACACAACCTCGGGAGTCGTTTTCACAAAGCTCCTTCAGGACCTTGAAAGAGTCGGAGACCATGCATATAATATTGCCTGGGCTGCAAGAAAAGACAAAGATTTAATAAGGCAAATATAAAAAAGACTGCAAGGGGCACCCTATGAAAATATGGTTAGCCCAAAAATGGCATCTTTTTCGCTACAACTGCATTAAAAATCACCGCAAGGCGTCAGCCTTGCGGTGATTTTGTGCTTTGTTCTAACAAAAAATATGCTCATTTTTGGGTGCTTTGCAGTTTTGGCTAAATAATTTTAGCTCATAAAGGTATTATAAAATCGGCTGCATACTTGCGTATTCAGACGGTTTTTAATGACTTTAGGGGCAAAAGGATAACGCCAAAACCTAACCCTATTTCCGTAGGGTGCCCCAACGCAGTCTTTTTTAGTTAAGAGTTAAGAATGAAGAATTTTGGTTACTCGGTGCAAACACCTCGGACAATAAGTAGGGTGCGGCGCCCTCGACGCACCGCTGCAATCCACTTTATTATTCAACAACACATAAATGAAACGGAATCAACCTTTTTACATTCGGAACGCTTATCTGCGTTCCCCAAAATTCTTCACTCTTCATTTTTAATTCTTAATTAATAAACGAGGCTTACGCCTCGTTTATTTTATAAGTTCAATCGTTTCAAGGGGCTTGATTCCGATTTCGGCAATTTCCTTTTTCATTTTATCAAGGCGTTTTTTATCCTCGATAACCTTCGGATTATGAGCGTCAAGCCCGATGGCTACCTTCATATCCTTTTCCTTTGCCATTTTCCAAAAATCAGGGTTCGGGTAGTGTCTATTGTCAAAATAGCCGTAGAAATTATATTCAAGAGGAATATCAAGCTTTTTAAGTTCGGTCAGCATATAATCGAGCTTTTCAAAATAAACCTCTTTGTCCTTTTTATAGTTGATTAAATCGGGATGGCAAACATAGGTGAAAAGTCCGCTCTTTGCACCCTCAAGAAGCTGATTTATATATTTATCAACAACTTCGATGCTGTTTGTCGGATGGCCGCAGTAGCTTGCAAAATCCTCGTATTCATTGTCGGTAAAGTGCTGAGCCAGCAATAAATAATCGTAGCCAATATCCTTAAGAAACTTAATATCCTTTTCGATAAGCTCGGGATACCATTCCATTTCATAGCCGAGCTTAATATCAATTTGGTCCTTGTATTTTTCTTTAAGAGTATAGATGCTTTTTGCGTATTCCTCTGCTTCGCTCGGAAGCATTCTGCAATTGCTGACATACTCGCCGTTTGGAAAGAGGTGCGGCGCATGGTCGGAAAAACCGAGAACATCATATCCGTTTTCAATTGCCTTTATAACATATTCCTCATCGCTTCCCTGAGCGTGATGGCATCTTTTTGTGTGGGTGTGTAGGTTAAACATAATTATTCCTGTCTTAAAAATTACGAATTACGAGTTACGAATTACGAATTTAGGGTCGCAAGCGACGATTATAATTGGGAGCGGGTATCCCGCCCGACAACTCGGAGCTCGGAACTCGCAACTCGGTACTCTTTAAACGCTCTTTGCAAATTTAATGAACTGCTCTTTTCCCTTTTCGTTTCTTTCAAAAACACCGCATTGACCGAGAATGGCAGTGAAAACCTTTCCGATTTCTGCTTTAAGAATATCCTCGCAGTTGGCGGCGTTAATATCATTTTCAGCCATTATTTTATCAGCCCAAGCCTTGTGCTTTGCAATTCTTTCATCCTGTTCAATATCAGCGCCGCTGAGTATTGCATCCCTGAGAAGGCTCATTTCCTCTTTAAGTCTGGAAGGAAGAACCGCAAGACCCATAACCTCAATCAGTCCGATATTTTCTTTCTTGATATTGTGGTATTCCGGGTGGGGGTGATAGAAACCAAGAGGGCATTCCTTAGTTGTTATATTATTTCTGAGAACTAAATCAAGCTCATATCTTCCGTTTCGCATTCTTGCAATCGGGGTTATTGTATTGTGCGGTTCGCCGTCGGTTTCGGCAAATATAAATGCTTCCTCGTCGGTGTAACCCCTCCAGGCATTAAGAATTCTATCTGCAAGCTCGCTCAGCCTTGCTTTATCCTCAGACGCAATTCTGATAACGCTCATCGGCCATTTAACAATGCCTGCCTCAACATCATCAAAACCATCGAAGCCGAGCTTTGTTTCAATGGGAGCCTTCGCCATTGCAAATTCATATCTTCCGCCCTGGAAATGCTCGTGGGTTAAAATTGAACCGCCGACTATCGGAAGGTCGGCGTTTGAGCCAACGAAATAGTGGGGGAATTTCTCAACGAAGGCAAGAAGCTTGTCGAACGCAGACTTGTTTATAACCATCGGAATGTGGTCTTTGTTTAAAACAATGCAGTGTTCGTTATAGTAAACATAGGGCGAATACTGAAGAAAGAAATCCGAGCCGCTGAGCTCAATCGGAATAATTCTGTGGTTCTGTCTTGCAGGATGGTTAACTCTGCCTGCATAACCCTCGTTCTCTCTGCAAAGCTGGCATTTCGGATACGCGCTTTGCTTCATTTTAAGAGCAGCCGCAATGGCTTTGGGGTCTTTTTCGGGCTTTGAAAGATTGATTGTTATATCAATATCGCCGTATTCTGTTTCGGTAACCCATTTAACATCGTTTTTAATTCTGTATTCTCTGATATAATCGGTTTTTTTAGAAAGATTATAATAATAGTCGGTTGCCTCCTGCGGCGAGTTTTTATAGTGAGCATTAAATGCTTTTATAACCTCGCTCGGTCTCGGAGTGATAACGCCCATAATTTTTGTATCAAAAAGGTCTCTGTATACGACGCTGTCTTCACAAATGCCTTTATTTATTGCAAAATCAAGAATGGCATTAAGGATTTCCTCAAGCGGAGCAACCTCTTCAATATAGCAATCCTCAAAGCTGTCTAGCTCAAGCACCTGACATATTTGATTAATGATATAGTAAAAGTCCTCTTTCTCAGTAAGACCTTCGTTTTCCGCATATAGTGCAAGTGATTTTATTGCCTTGTTAATTTCCATGATTTCACCTCAAAATGTTGCTGAAAATATTATATAGGAAAATATACGCTTTTTCAATAAAATATTATAATTTCTTTACTTAGTGGAAAAAAAGTGGTATTCTAATAGTATAATATAAAAGCTTTGGGAAGGTTTGGTTATATGGAAATATGCGTTTTCGGCGCATCAAGCAAAACGATTGATGAAAACTATCTTGATGCAGTTGAGGATATGGGCGAATATCTTGCAAGAAAGGGAAATAATCTTGTTTTCGGCGCAGGAATAACAGGCTCAATGGGTGCAGCGGCAAGAGGTTTTAAAAAGGGCGGCGGAAAAATCCACGGCGTTGTTCCCTCGTTTTTCAAAGAGGACGGACTTTCCGAATATGTTAACTGGAAGTGCGATAAGATAACCTTAACCGAAACGATGAGAGAAAGAAAAGCAGTTATGGAAGATGAGGCAGACGCCTTTATAATCACCCCGGGCGGCATTGGAACCTTTGAAGAGTTTTTTGAGATTTTAACCTTGAAACAGCTTGGCAGACATAAAAAACCGATTGCAATTTATAATATCAACGGCTACTATGATTCCCTTGATAAAGCAATAGATAATGCGATTGAAGAAGGGTTTATCAGGGATGCCTGCCGCTGTTTGTATAAGCTTTTTAATGACGTTAAAAAAATGGCAGACTATATTGAAAATGACCATATGGAGGGCTTAACCCTTCACGATTTTAAGTAGGTGGGAATATGAATAATTATGTTATATGTATCGGCAGGCAGTATTTAAGCGGCGGAAAAGAAATCGGAAAAATGCTCGCCCAAAAGCTTGGCATTGATTTTTATGATTCCGCAATGCTCAGGGAAAAAGCAAAGGAAAACGGAATTGAAGAGGGTATTTTTGATATGTTTGATGAAAAGCCTACAAAGAGCTTTCTTTTCAACGCCGTTATGGACCCTTATTCGATAGACATCGCAGTTAACGAGGGCAAGGTTATTGAAGCGCAGAGAAGGATTATTCTTGACGCAGTTGCAAAAGGACCTTGCGTTATCGTTGGCAGAAGAGCCGATAAGATTATCGAAGAGGATGCGAATGTTATAAGCATTTTCATCGGCGCCGATATTGAAGACAGGGTTGAAAAATATCTTGAAAGCGAAAAGGTAAATCCCAGAAGCGCAAGAAGAATTGTTGAAAGAAAAGACAGGGAGCGCGCTTCATATTATAACTACTTCGGCGACGGAGCTTGGGGAAGAGCAAGTAACTATTCGATGTGCTTTTCAACCTCGAAAATGAAAAAAGAGGATATAGTTAACATAATCGCCGATTATGTTAATTCTCTAACAACTAAAAACTAATAACTAATAACCAACAAGCAAAAAAGAGCAAGGATTTCCCTTGCTCTTTTTTGCTTGTTTCTTACTTACTTTAAGAACTTAATCATTTCAAGTGCAGCATTAACATCGCCGTCAACCTTGATTTTGCCCATTGTGAAACCAACAACGGGGTCAAGCTTGCCGTTGATAAGCTTAATGAAGTTTGTTCCGTTCATTGTAAGGATTGCATTTCTGTCGTAATATTCATAAGGCTCAACATTAACTTTGCCGTCTTTGATTTCAATGTAAAAGATTCCGTTAACTGCTTTGCCTTCGATATTAATCTGAAATGCCTTTGTTCCGTTTACTGATGAAACATCAACGTTACAAAACTTTTCGCGTGCCGCATCAACGATTGATTCATAAGTCATTGCCATAGCTTTATACCTCCTATGTTTTTTGGTATTTTATCACAAATTTTTAGCCATATCAAGCCTTTTATGTCGAATTATTCGTTTTTTAGCACAAAATTTATTCTTTTTTAATATATTAACAAGAGTTGTTAGTTATTAATTTTTAGTTGTTATCTGTTGGTTTTTTGTTTTTATTATCCAATTTTATTGACATTGATAAAAAAGAGGACTAAAATATTAATGCCAGAATATTTTTTAATTAAGGAGTGAAGGCATTGAACGAGTACATTGAAAGAGTTATTAAAACAGTTGAAAAAAGAGACAGCGAAAAGCCTGAATTTATTCAGACCGTTAAAGAGGTTTTAGGCTCTCTTGACAAAGTTGTTGCAGAGCATCCCGAGTATGAGGAAGCTGATATTCTCGGCAGAATGGTTGAGCCCGAGAGATTTATCACCTTCAGAATTGCCTGGGTTGACGATAACGGAAAAACTCAGGTTAACAGAGGCTTCCGTGTTCAGTTTAACTCTGCAATCGGTCCTTATAAAGGAGGACTTCGCTTCCATCCGACAGTTAATCCGTCGATTATGTATTTCCTCGGCTTTGAACAGACCTTTAAAAATTCATTAACAGGTCTTCCGATGGGCGGCGGAAAGGGCGGCTCTGACTTCGACCCGAGAGGAAAGAGCAACGGCGAGATTATGCGTTTCTGCCAGGCGTTTATGACAGAGCTTTATCGCCATATCGGTCCTGATGTAGACGTTCCTGCAGGTGATATCGGAGTTGGCGGAAGAGAAATCGGCTACCTTTTCGGACAGTATAAGAGAATAACCGATTCCTTCAGAAACGGCGTTTTAACAGGTAAGGGCAGAAGCTACGGCGGTTCGCTTATCAGACCTGAGGCAACGGGCTTCGGCGCAACATACTATGCTTGTGAGGTTTTCAAACACGAGAACGACGATATTAAGGGCAAAACCTTTGCTCTTTCAGGCTTCGGTAATGTTGCATGGGGCGCTGCAAAGAAGATTGCCCAGCTTGGCGGTAAGGCAGTAACAATTTCCGGTCCCTACGGATATATTTACGACCCCGACGGAATTGTAACCGATGAAAAGATTAACTATCTTCTTGAAATGCGCGCATCCGGAAGAGACAGGGCTCAGGACTATGCAGATAAATTTGGCTGTGAGTTCCACGCAGGTGAAAAACCGTGGGGAGTTAAGGTTGATGTTGCAATGCCTTGCGCAACCCAGAACGAGGTTACTCTTGAGGAAGCAAAGAAGATTATTGCAAACGGCACTAAGTATTACATAGAGGTTGCAAATATGCCGACTACTGAAGACGCGTTTGACCTCTTCAGAGAAACAGAGGGCGTTATCATTGCTCCTTCAAAGGCAGTTAACGCAGGCGGCGTTTGTGTTTCCGGTCTTGAAATGAGCCAGAACAGCGCTCGTTTAAGCTGGACTGCCGAGGAGGTTGATTCAAGACTTCATCAGGCTATGATTGATATTCATAAGAATTCAATGGAAGCTGCTGAGAAATACGGTCTTGGCTACGACCTTGTTGCAGGCGCAAATATCGCAGGCTTCGAGAAGGTTGCCCAGGCAATGCTTGAGCAAGGAATCTACTAAAAGAAACGCTATCGCTGAGGCGATAGCGTTTTTTTAATTAAGAATTAATACTTAAGAATTAAGAATTTCGGGCGGGACACCCGCACCCGATTGTATTTGGTCGTTCCCTCCGCAGCACACGGGGACAGGCGCTGCGTGAATGAGGAATGAGGAATTTTGGGTCGCAAGCGACGATTATATAATATGCCGAGAACGGCGGTTTTGGCGCTTTATGCTTTTTATTCAAATACTATGCTGTCGGGCGAGCAGATTTTTATTGCATTATGCTCGTTTGTAACAGTAACCTCTTTTAAATCTCCGCCGAAATCTCCGTCGATAAGCCACGAAACATTTTGGGGAGAGGAGAATTTAATTCTATTTGACTGGGCGAGAATTATTTTTTCGCCGTCGTATTCCTTTTTGATGAGCTTTGCAAGAACTCCCGGCAGCTCTGCTATGTTTTTCAGTTTTCTGACAAGAACAATTTCAAATTTGCCGTCGTTTATTCTGAAAACATTTTTATCAATCCTGAATATTCCGCCAACTGAACGGGTGTTTATTGCCGCACCGAAAACAAATTCGCCTGAAAAAACCTCGCCGTTATCCAGCTCAACTTGCATTTCAATCGGCTTGATATCGGAAAGCCTTGCGAGATTTGAAAGTATGTATGCGAAATGACCTATTCCGTTTTTAAGCCACTGCTTTGTTTTAAACGACGCCTTTGCACCGAATCCGAAAACAACCGCGCACAAAAATCTTCTGCCGTTGAAATTTCCGATATCGCATTCATTATAATTTCCCTCTTCAATCGTTTTGATTGTTCCCGAAAGGTTGGTTGGAAGGGAAAGCGTTTTCGCCGTGTCATTTGTTGTTCCGTTTGGAATATATGCAATCGGAACCTTTCTTTTAAGCTTTACAACACCGTTTATTACTTCGCT
>JAFUZY010000082.1 GCA_017476375.1 Eubacterium sp. | reverse complement strand
TTACGAGTTACGGTTCGTTTGTGAGCGCTGCCAGTGGCAGATGAAGCGAACAAAAAGAACTGCCGAACGGTCAAAATTTGTCGGCGCTCCAAGCCGGTAACAAATTTTGGGAACCGTTGGTCGAGATTACGAATTTCGGGTGCTGCGCACAGCAATTAATAACTCGCCATACGCAACGCGCAACGCACATTTTGGAGAATATGTATGAGTGAAAATCTATCAATAGAAGAAATAATTGCCAAAGCCGAAGAAATCAGGGCTCAGGCAGAAAAGCAGCTTGCCTCTGCTGAAAAAAAGCTTGATGAAAAGGCAAAAACGGCAATAAATAACATTGTTGTTGACGAACAGGCGGTTGTTGACAAAATTGCAAGGGTCTGCGAAAGCCTTGAAGAGGAAGAGGAAATAAAGGAATTCATTCCCTCTAAGCCAAGAAAAAACCTCGTTAAAGCAATTAAGGAAAATGTTTCACCCGATGAGGACGTTAAAATTGCGCCCGATTTTTCCAACAAGGAAAAAACAATAACCGTTAATCTTGATAAAAACGACGAAGATATAAAAATCGCAAAGCCGATTGATGCCGAAGATTCTTCAGAAGATAATACGAGAACCATGGCGTTTGTTTCAAAGTCCCGTGTTGATAAGGATTCCGACCTTCAGGAGATTCCCACCATCGTGGCAAAGGAAAATATTTACGACGGCTTTGACGCAACCCCTTCGCCCTCCGATTATATAGCGGAAACGGGAGACCAGATAACCTTTGCCGGGTTTGACGATGAAATTGAAGAGGTTCCGACGATAGACGAGGGCGTTGCCGAGCAGATTCTTGAAGAACGCCGACGCGAAAAGGTTGTTAAATTCCGCCTTTTCGGACCGGATGAAACGGATTTAAAACTCGGAAACAACGACGAAATCAAGGAGGAATATGTTAATCAAAACGAAACCGAGCGTTTTTTGCAAAATCTTCTTGCAAGCCGGAAATCGCAGAAGCTTCGTTCGTTCATTTCCGCGTTTATCGGGATAATTCTTTTGCTCTTAACTGTTTTTAAAGACAGCGCCTATCTTCCCTCCTTTTTAACCAATCACACCGCATACTTTTTAACGTCAATAATCCTTTATGCCTTTGCAATAATCGTTAATCTCAACACGATTATTCAGGGTTTCAAAATAAGAAAGCATATTAATTTTGATTTTTGTGTTAATCTCATATGTATTGCCGTTTTCGTTCACAGCGTTGTTTTGCTTTTCAATAACAGCCTTTGGATAGATAACGGAATACTCTTTACCTCGTTTGGAACCTTTGCACTTTTAATGAGCTCGCTTGGCAAAAACAAAATGCTGAGCAGAGCAATTGATAATTTTAGATTTATAACCGAATCAAACAATAAGTATACCCTTGAAAATATAACAAACAACATAGACGCCGAAAAAATAACACGCGGTCTTGTTGAAGAAAATCCGCTCGTTATAACAAGCGTTAAAACAGATTTTCCGACAAATTTCCTTGAAATTTCATATAAAAACGAGCCTGCAAACAAAATCGCAAGAACCATTCTTCCGATTGCTCTTGCTCTCAATTTGATTTTGTTCATCGTTGTCGGAATAATTGATAATTTCAATTCCGCGTTCAATATGCTTCTTTGCGGACTATGTGTTTCTCTTCCCTGCTGCGGACTGTTTTTAACAAACTCAACCCTCTGCGACGTTTCGTCTGCACTCAACAGCTTTGGTTCAAGAGTTTGCGGATATGAGGGAGCCGCAATGGCATTCAGCGCAAACACTATGGTAATGGAAGCCTCCGACCTCTTCGGAAAAACAAGCTGTGAAATGCACGGAATAAAAACCTTTGAGGGCGCAAAGGTTGACGATGCGATTATTAATGCGGCTGCCGTTATGATTCAGACAAAAAGTCCGCTCGCCCATGTTTTTGACGACGTTATAATCGGAAAACAATCAATTCTTCCAAAGGTTGATAAAATCAGCTATGAGGATAAACAGGGCACGTCCGCATGGATTTATAACAAAAAAATTCTTGTCGGCAACCGAACAATGCTTAAAAATCACGGCGTTCCGGTTCCTTCCGAAAGCTTTGAGAAAAAGCATTCAATAAGGGGAAGAAAGGTTCTTTATCTCTCGATTGATTCAAAGTTAACGGCAATGTTTGTTGTCAGCTATTCCGCCGACCCGAATTTAAAAAGAGAGCTTAAAAAGCTTGAAAAAAGTGGCATTACAATTATTGTTAAAAGCACCGACCCGTACTTAAACGAAAAAAGCATTGCCCGGCTCTTTGCTCTGCCCGAGGGCTTCATAAGAGTTATGAATCCTTCGTCTGCAATGGTTTTTGAAAAGTATTCAAATATGCATGTGGAAAAATCACCCTCATACGTTGTTCATAACGGAACGGCTCTCGGCTTTGTTTCTGCTATGAGGGCTTCGGAAATCATCATAAGCCAGAAAAGGCTGATTTCCTTCCTCTCCTGCTTCGGAGCGGCGCTCGGCTTCGGGGCGGTTGCTCTTCTGGCTATCCTCGGAGCATATAGCCAGCTTTCAGCCTTCGGAGTTATTCTCTTTCAGATAATCTGGAACCTCTTTGTTCTTTTAATCTCAAAGCTAAGAGGGATAAGCCTGTAAAAAAGAGTCGGCAATGCTGAAATTGTCAAGTAAAAGTGGACAATAAAAAGTTCAAAAAGGTTTAGTTAGAAAAAGCCCTGTTCAGTTCTGAACTGAACAGGGCTTTTTCTGCCGCATTTAACAGAAGGTCGTTCAGTATTGTAGTAAGTTATGTAATTTTGAATTAGTTCTGGAACATCAACGCAGTGATAAATATCAAAATCAATTCTTAATTCTTCTTTTATCCAACCATTAAGAGCTTCAATAATTGGATTATCTGTTGGAGTTCCTACTCTTGACATTGACCGTATGATATTGGTACAATGCGAATGAGCGTTATGGAAGGCTCGCGAGGAGTAAACAGCGCCTTGGTCGGTGTGCAAAATGACTGGGCGTGTTTGCTCTTTTGCTTTATCTGCAACTTGTTTTGCAACTTCTATGTACGGTTTAGGATCACCTGTCTTATTGGATATTGATGATGCAATAATCTCATTGTTGTATGTATCTACTGCAAATGTCCATTCCCATTTACTGTGCTTTGTATTTATTAATGTCATATCAGAAACCACAATTTGCATAGGTTCCGTTGCGCACCAATTACCGGAAACAATATTATGATATTTGATATGTTCATTGCCTTTTGTTGAATGATATGTTTTTCTTGCCATTGAGCGAATTCCGGCATATTTACAGCATTTATGTGCAAGATTATCAGAGAAAACCCAACCGGTTTCTTCTCTGATTATTTTTGCAAGATTATGATAACCATAGCATTTGTGTTTTTTGTGCTGTTCCATTAACAGCTTTGTTAAATCTAATCTATCTTGTTCATAACGGTTTAGCGTTCCTCTGCGTTTCCTCCAAGCATAATATCCTGAACGCTTTACTCCCATTATGGATAAAAGCATTGTTACCGAATATTCTTTTCTTAAACTCTCTATTATTTCATATTCTTGTCTTTGAAGGTAACGAATTCCTTGTTTGCACCAACTCCTTTCACCATGTATCCTTTTTTTAACCGTTCATTTTCAATCTTCAACTTCAAATTTTCAAGTTCAAGCCTTTCTAAATCAGAAAGGTTTTTCTTTGTATGCAATGCAGCATAGGGATTGCCTTTTCCGCAGCCACGGCTGGAACCTCGGTGTTCTTGATAAAAATATTCCTCTCCATGTTCTTGATAATCTCTTATCCAGCGTTGAATATTTCGTTTAGGCATTTCGTTTATTCTGCTTATTTCCGTTAATGTTTCTTTGCATTCTAAGGCATCTTTTACACATTGTATTTTGAATTCAGGTGTGTATTTTCTGTTTTTTCTCATTTAAATTCCTCCTTCAAAAAATGATTATACAACAAAAAAATGAAAGCAAACACTTTTTTGTGTCCACTTTCATTTTACTCTTTCA
>JAFUZY010000081.1 GCA_017476375.1 Eubacterium sp. | reverse complement strand
TTCTGAATCCGTGTCGTTGAGGGCATCACTAATCAGTCTTGAATATTCTTCAAAGCTTAATCTGTCGTCTATATCAACGCTGAAATCCTGAAGCTCCTTAATATCTTCAAGGGAAATGTTGTTTTGTTCTTTTCTGAGCTGAGCAAAATGCTTTTTGATTAGGTTTGACGCAGTTTTATATAAAAACGCCTGCGTGTATTCAATCTCTTCGCCCGAAAGCAATCTGTTGTATAAAACAACATATGCTTCCTGAACACAGTCTTCAACATAAGAGCTATCGTCCTTCAGCCTTGAAAGGCAGAATTTATAAATACTTGAATAGTATTTTGTGTATGCTGCTTGCAGCTTACTGTCAGCAAGTCGTTTTGAAGCTTTATTCGCCAAATGATGCACCTCCTTTCACACAGAATTACGGATAAATTTCGATTTTTTTCAACAAAAAATATTTACCCTTCTATATGTATGTACTTTTTAGGGGGTAAAACCTTACATTTTTTTTGAAATTTTTTAAAAATTTTCAAATTTTTTTCAATTTCCGCTATTTTCACTATATCATAAGAGGAAAATAATTAATATATGCAAAATTAAACATCTGTAATATATCCTAAACCTTCTGCATACATTTTCTTAGGAACAGAAAGGAGCATAATAAATGGAAAACAAAAAAGAGTATTCCTGCATTGAAAAGAATGAGAAGGTTTTAGTCAAAAACATTGATGTTGAAGAGGATTTTTCAGAATCGCTTCCTGCATACTGTGATGATATTTACAGAGTTGTTAAATGCGCGTCACATAGTTTTATAAGCTCTGTCAGCGTTTCGTCGGGTGAGATTCTTATTTTTGGTAAAACAGAAATAATGCTTACATATTATAACGAAAACTCCAGCCTTTGCTATGCTGATTTTGAAGAGGAATTTTCAAAGAACATAGCGGCTGAGGATTTGAGCGATTATGCATTTGCGTGTGCGGATATTTGCGACAAATACACTAATTTCAGGGTTATTAATCAAAGAAGAATAGACGTTCATTCTTCTGCGGAAATTGCGTTATCCGTTTTTGATAAAGTTAAATATCCCTGTATGCAAAGCTGCAACGGTGCAAAACTCAACAACCGATTAATTAAAAGCGCAGATGTTATTGCAGGTAATATTTCTAAAATTGAATTTGATGAAGAATTCTCTGTTCCTGCCGATTCCGATTCGATTAAAAGAATAATAAGTGTAACTGCAAATGCAAAGTTAAACGAAACAAAGATTATCAAGGATAAGGTTCTTGTTAAGGCAAGCGTTGACGTTCGCTTACTTTACACGGTTTCAGATGATGAAGAGATACTGAATGTATCAAACACCTTTGATGTTTCAAAAATCATAGACCAAAGTTCGATTGATGACGGCGATATAATGATTTCAAACGTCAGCGTCGGAAATATTTTTTCAAAGGCAAAAGCAACAACCTCCGATAAGCTGAACACTGTTGAGGTATTTGGCGAAATTGAGGTAAACTCTGTTTTTATCAGAGAAAATGAAAGCTCGTATATAACAGACGGCTATCTTCTTAAAAGGAACTGTGAATGCTCGTATTCTGATTTTAAGGTTTGCAAAAACGGAAGGCTGATTAACGATAATTCAGTGTTTACTCTTTCAGCCGAGTTTTCAAATGAAATAAAGGAGGTTAAAGAGGTTGGTGTAACACTTTCTCCTCCGGCATATCGAAATTCAAAGATAGTTGCAAAAGCCGATATTCTTGTTATTTACGAAAATGAAAGCGATGCGCTTGCTTCAATGAGTTCGTCTGCTGAGATAGAATATGATGTTAGCGGAAATGACGGCGCATATGCCGCATTTAATCTCAATTCTGTTGATTATACCATTGGCTCATCAAAACGACTTGATTTACGCCTTAATATTGATATAAATGCGTTTTGCTATAACGAGGATAATATAAAAATTCTTTCAAACATTGATGAAGGCGAGGAGTTAAACGATATACCTTCATTAACAATATGCTTTGCCAAACAAAGCGACAGAGTTTGGGATATTGCTAAAAGCTTTTCCTCAGACAGCGATTTGATAATCAAAGAAAACAATCTTCAAAAAGATGTTTTAGATAAAGACCGTATTTTAATTATTCCGAGAGTTTAGGAGGATGAAAGATGAATAACAATATATACAGTGATATATCCTCAAGAACTCAGGGGGATATTTATATCGGAGTTGTCGGTCCGGTTCGTTCGGGAAAGTCAACCTTTATAAAGAGATTTATGGAAACTCTTGTTGTTCCGAATATTGAAGGCGAATTTCAAAAGGAAAGAGCAAGGGATGAGCTTCCTCAGTCAGCTGCAGGAAGAACGATAATGACAACTGAGCCTAAATTCATACCCGAAGAATCAATTGAAATATCAATGCAGGATAATATCCATTTAAAAGTCAGAATGATTGACTGCGTTGGTTACATAGTGCCAAGCAGCGAGGGTTATATTGAGGACGACCAGCCGAGAATGGTTATGACTCCTTGGTATGAAGAGGAAATTCCATTCAATATGGCTGCTGAAATAGGCACAAAAAAGGTTATTGAAGAACATTCAACTATCGGACTTGTTATAACAACGGACGGCTCAATCAGCTCAATTAACAGGGATGAATATGAAGAAGCGGAAGAAAGAGTTATCAGCGAGCTAAAAGATCTGGGAAAACCGTTTATAGTTCTTATGAACAGTGTTGACCCGAGTGACAGCGGCGTTAAATCTCTTTGCGCCGACTTAACCGAAAAATACAATGTTCCGGTTCTTCCGGTTAACTGCCTTGAATTAACCGAGGATGAAATAAAAAGTATTCTGCAAGGGGTTTTATACGAATTTCCGATAAACTCAATCGGAATTAATCTTCCTTGCTGGTTTACATCACTTGATGACGATGACGCACTCAGAAACTCTGTTATAAAAGCAGTTAAAACTAACTGCGAAGATATTTCAAGCGTTCGCTCGGTTTATAGATTTGCAAACGAGTTAACGGATAATGAATACATACAGACATCAACGGTTTCAAGTGCTGATTTATCAAACGGAAATGTTTTAATAAATCTTGATATTGATAATTCATATCTCTGGAAGATAATCAGCGATAAATGCTCTCTTGATATTAAAAATGAAGAGGATTTGCTCAATCAAATTGTTGACCTTGCTTCTATTAAAGAGAAATTCAAGAGAATTGAAAGCGCTCTTGAGCAGGTTGAAAACACAGGCTACGGAATAGTTATGCCAACTCTCGAAGAGCTTTCACTTGAAGAACCCGAGATTATGAAACAGGGCGGTAAATACGGCGTTAGGCTTAAGGCGCACGCTCCGTCAATACATATGATTAAATGCAACACATATACTGAGGTTGCGCCCATTGTCGGAAGCGAATCCCAGAGTGAAGAACTTGTTGTTTATCTTCTTAAGGAATTTGAAAACAATCCGTCTGAGATATGGGAAACAAATATTTTTGGAAAATCGCTTAATTCGCTGGTAAACGAAGGGCTGAATAATAAACTTTATCGAATGCCTCAGGACGCAAGAGATAAATTCAGAGAAACAATCGAAAGGGTTATAAACGAAGGCTGCAGCGGCTTAATCTGTATAATTCTATAAAAAAACAAGCCTGTGAAACTCACAGGCTTGTTAAATGTTAAATTTAAACTTCAAATTTTTCAGGTTCTTTTAAATCAAAGTTTCCGATTGCAAGCTTTTCGCCCTTGCTGAGAACATTTCCTTTATCTTCATCAACAGTGAAAACTGCTGAACACTCGGGACAAATAAGTATATAAACATCTCCCTTGTCAACAAAGGGAAGCTCAGCTTTTAGTTTTGTTTTTGGATTGGAAAAAACAGAAAACAAAACTTTTTTGCCGCATTTCGGGCAAAATAAATCCGATGTTTTTCCGATTTCTTTAATTTTTGTTGAATTTCCGAATCTGTATTCCATAAGATAACCTCTTTAATTTTATATTATAATGATACTACATAAAACGGATGTGTTCAAGTGAAAAAAATTATTATATTATTTCTTGTTATTTCTCTTTCCTTTTGCTCTTGTTCTCTGATGGAGGAAACAAACGAAAAAACAACCGTTCAGCCTTTTATTGAAAGTGAAAACAAAAAAGAAGGCGAAACATATGTTAAATCAGTTTGGATAACCTATTATGAGCTTGAAAAGATGATAGGCAACAATGATGAAGAAAATTTCAGAGTTGCTGTCAATAAGGCGTTTAAAGACCTTTATGAAATGGGTTTCAACACAGTAACGGTTCAGGTTCGCGCGTTTGCAGACGCTTTTTATAAATCGGATTATTTTCCGCTTAGCAAATATTGTTTTGGGAAGCAGGGCGGGGAGCTGAAATATGATGTTTTGAATATACTCTGCCGGGCTGCACAAAGAAATCAATTGAAAATAGAAGCGTGGGTTAACCCCTATCGTGTAAGTTATGATAGCGACATTGAAAAGCTTTCGGATAACAACATTGCAAAAAAATGGTATAAAAGCAAAAATAAGAAATCAAATGTTTTTGTTTATGACAAAGGGATTTATTTCAATCCTGCTGCAGATGATGTTAAGAAATTAATTATAAACGGCGCAAGGGAAATAGCAGAAAAATACAGTGTTTCGGCAATTCATTTTGATGACTATTTTTATCCGACAACTGAAAAAAAGATAGATAGTTCGGAATATAAGAATTACAAGAAAAAAGGCGGAAAACTCAGCCTTTCTGATTTCAGAAGGAAAAAGGTCAGCGAAATGATAAAAGGAGTTAATGAGGCAGTTAAGGCAGTTAACAAGAATATAAAATTCGGTATAAGCCCGGCGTCTAATATTAATAATGATTACAATAATCTTTATGCCGACGTTAAGAAATGGGCAAAAAATCGAATATACTGCGATTACATATGCCCGCAGATTTATTTTGGCTTTAAAAATGTTTATCAGCCATTTATGTTCACTGTAAAAAAATGGATAGAATTTACAACTTGTGATTTATATATCGGTTTGCCTCTCTATAAAAGCGGAAAAGCGGATAAATATGCTGCTGAAGAGGATAAAAATGCAATAAATGAATTTAAGAATAATAAAAATATAATTGCAAGGCAGATAAACTACCTTGCAAAGATTGATGATATAAAAGGTTTTTATATTTTTTCATATTCCTCGTTAAGTGATGAGAAATGCAGAGAAGAGGTTTCAAATATGATTAAAGCAATCCAAAGCACACATCCGAATTGATATTGTATGATGTTATTTCGGTTTCAAGCTCCTGTCCGATAATATTACAGTCTGACTTGACTCTTATCGGTATATAGCTCTTTGTATAACCCTGATACACTCCGGGCATAATCTCGTTTTCAAAAAGGACAATATCCTTTGTTCCGATTAGGGAATTACAGAATTTTTCTCTGATAATATTTGTTTCGTTAATCATAATTGAAGCTCTGCGCTCCTTTTCCTCTTTTGAAACGCTGTCTCCTTTTTTAGACGCAGCAGTTCCTTTTCTTTCGGAGTAGGGGAAAACATGAACTTTTTCAAAAGCTATTTCTTTAACAAATCTTAGCGATTTTTCAAAATCCTCTTCGCTCTCATTATTAAATCCAACCATTACATCTGTTGTTATGGTTGCATTAATAAATGCCTTTCTAAGCTTGCCGCAAAGCTCTTTGTATTCATTTGCAGTATAATGTCTGTTCATTTCATTAAGAGTTTTATCACAGCCGCTCTGAAGTGAAATATGGAACTGAGGACAGAGTTTTTTAATTTCGGAAAGACCCTTTATGACCTCGTCGGTTATATGGTCGGGTTCAAGAGAGCCGAGTCTGACTCTTTTGATTTTATCGTTTTCAGCGCAAATCCTAACAGCGTCAACGAGATTATAGTCAAAACCCTTACCGTATGATGAAAGATTAATGCCTACTAAAACAATTTCTTTAATCCCGTTATCAGCAAGAGCCTCTATTTCTTCCTTTAAATCTTCGGGAGCCTTAGAACGAACAAAGCCCCTTGATTTCGGAATAATGCAATATGAACAATATCTGTCGCACCCGTCCTCTATTTTAACAAAAGCCCTGATTCGCTCAGAAAACTCATTTATTGAGCATTTGGGAAAAGCGTCTCCTTTTTTATGCTCGTTGATTCTTATTAGTCTGTTTTTGTTTATATTATACTGATTAATCAAATCAAGAATATCAGAGTCGTTTTTGTTACTGAAAACTATATCAGCTTCAATCAGCTCGTTTGCGGCATCGGGGAACGCCTGGGGCATACATCCTGTTAAAATAACCGCTGAATCAGGATGTTTTCTTTTGAATTTGCGAACATTCTGTCGGGTTTTTTGGTCTGCAGTTGCGGTAACCGTGCAGGAATTGATTATGTAATAATCCGCGTCATCATTCGGTGAAACTATTTCAAAGCCTGCGCTTTTTAAAAGTTCTGCCATATATTCAGTTTCGTATTGATTTACCTTACAGCCAAGTGTATAAAAAGCAGCCTTCATATATAATTAAACCTCTTAACACCCTTTTAAATAATACTTATTAGGTATTTCGTCTTAAGAATTTTTTCTATTATATCAAAAAGAAATCATTATTACAAGAATTAAAGAATAATAATGTATTGGTGATAATTATGAAAAAATCTATAATATTTCTTTTATCGTTTGCGTTAATAATTCAGATGAGCATAACCGCTTCGGCAAAAGAAGCTGATGATAAAAAAATAAAAGCCGAAGCTGTTGTTTTAATGTGTATGGATAACAACGAGGTTTTATATGCTAAAAATGAAAAAAAGCATTTATCTCCTGCGTCCGTTACAAAAATAATGACAATTCTTCTTATTCTTGAGGCAATTGACAGAGGCGATGTTTCTCTTTCCGATAAGGTTTCTGCATCAAAGAACGCAGTTTCCATGGGCGGTTCTCAGATATGGCTTGAGGAAAATGAAACAATGACAGTTGAAGAACTGTTAAAGGCTGTTATTGTTGCAAGTGCAAACGACGCCTGCACGGCTCTTGCTGAGCATATTGGCGGTTCAAGCGAGGGTTTTGTCAGGATGATGAACGAACGAGCAGCAGAGCTTGGCTGTGAAAACACAAATTTTGAAAATTCAAACGGACTTGACGACACAGTAACAAATCATTATTCCTGCGCATACGATCTTGCCTTAATTTCAAGCGAGGTTATGAAGCATGAAATTGTTAAAAAATATACCACGATATGGCTTGATTCGCTCAGAAACGGCGAAACCGAGCTTAATAACACTAATAAGCTGATTAATCATTATAACGGAATAACGGGACTTAAAACGGGAACAACCTCTAACGCAGGCTTTTGTATTGCGGCAACCGCTCAGAGAGATGATATGAATCTTGTTGCAGTTGTTTTAAAAAGCGAAACAAGCGAGGATAGATTTAATACTGCCTCATATCTTCTTGATAAAGGTTTTGCTGATTACGAAGCAGTTACTCCACTAATCGACCAAAGTAAAATCAAGCCCGTTAAGGTTGTTGGCGGCGTTTTCAAGGAGATTACTCCCGTTCTTGGAGATAACAACAAAATAATCGCCGAAAAGGGCAGCAAAAAGATAGAATATGAGTATGATATCAAAAAAACCGTCTCGGCGCCGATAGAAAAATATGATGAGCTTGGTTGTATAAAAATTAAAAACGGCGACAAAACTATTGGTGTTATTAAACTTGTTTCTCCAAACACTATTTCAAAAGTTACAATCGCATCAATTTTCAGAGATTTAGTTTTGAAAATATAGCCGACATTAAGGCTAAATACCTGATACAAATAGATATATGTTGATTTTTTTATAAATATGTTGTAGAATAGTGTCCAACATTGTAAAGGGAGAATAAAATAATGTCTGTTAAATTTAATTATAAATACTCAAATCTTGTTGATGAAAAGGATATTGAAAGCATATCTTCAAAAGCAATTGACGCTATCAAAACTCTTGATAATAAAACAGGGGAGGGCAACGATTTTCTCGGATGGACTTCTCTTCCTGAAGATTATGATAAAGAAGAGTTTTCAAGAATTAAGAAGGCTGCCGAATATATCAAGAAGAACGCCGATGTTCTTATTGTTATCGGAATAGGCGGTTCATATCTCGGAGCAAGAGCAGTTATTGAGGCGCTCAAGTCTTCTAACTATAATCTTCTTGCTAAGGAAACTCCTCAGATTTTCTTTATCGGTAATTCAATCAGCCCAACCTCGCTGAACGAAATTGTTTCTCTTTGCGAGGGCAAGGATATTTGTGTTAATGTTATTTCAAAGAGCGGAACAACAACCGAACCGGCGATTGCTTTCAGAGTTTTCAGAGAACTTGTTAATTCAAAGTATTCAAAGGAAGAGGCAGCAAAGAGAATTTTCTGCACAACCGATAAAGCAAAGGGAACTCTCAAAGGTCTTGCCGACAAAGAGGGTTATGAAACCTTTGTTGTACCTGATGATGTTGGCGGAAGATATTCGGTTTTAACTGCTGTCGGTCTTCTTCCGATTGCTGTTGCAGGAATTGATATTGATGCTCTTATGAAGGGCGCGCGCGATGCAATGAAAGCATTCAGCTCATATGATATTAACGAAAACGATTGTCTTAAGTATGCAGCCGTAAGAAATATTCTTTATTCAAAGGGCAAGAAGCTTGAATGCTTTGTTTCCTATGAGCCTTCAATAGCTATGTTTAACGAATGGTTAAAGCAGCTCTTCGGCGAGAGCGAAGGCAAGGAAGGAAAGGGTCTTTTCCCCGTATCCTGCGTTTTCTCAACAGACCTTCATTCGCTTGGCCAGTATATTCAGGAAAGCGGCGCACCCCTTATGTTTGAATCGGTTATTAATTTCAAAGCGCCTCAGAGCGAATATATTATTGCCGAGCAGGAAGGCAATATAGACGGTCTGAATTTCCTTGCAGGAGAGAAGATGAGTACTGTTAACGATAAGGCAAGGCTCGGCACTCTTCTTGCTCACACTGACGGCGGAGTGCAGAACCTTATTATTGAAGCAGATAAAATTGACGAAGAGCATATCGGAAATCTTATTTATTTCTTTGAAAAAGCATGTGCGGTATCAGGTTATATTCTTGGCGTTAATCCGTTTAACCAGCCGGGTGTTGAAAGCTATAAAAAGAATATGTTTGCTCTTCTCGGAAAACCTGGTTATGAAAATGAAAAAGAAAAACTTGAAAAACAGTTGGGTTTGTGTTAGTATAGAGTTGTAAAAATGCTTACCTATTCAGGAGGACTAAAAATGATTAAACTTATCATCGGAAACAAAGGCTCAGGAAAAACAAAGAAGCTTATTGACCTTGTTAATCTCTGTGTTGAAAACTCAGACGGAAATGTTGTTTGCGTTGAAAAAGAACCTAAATTAACTTATGACGTTTCTTCAAAGGCACGCCTTTTGGAAACAGATACATATGCTATTCACGGCCATAAGGCTTTTTACGGCTATCTTGCAGGAATTTGCGCAGGTAACTATGACGTTACGGATATTCTTGTTGACGCAACTTTCAAAATCGTTGGCAGAGAATATGAGAAGCTTCCTCAGTTTTTCGAGATGTTAACAAATCTCAGCGATGCAACCGATATTAATTTCTATTTTACAATCAGCTGTGACAAAGAAGACCTTCCTGTTGAAATCTTTGATTACTGCGAAGAGATTTAACAAAACATTAAACCGCTAATTTCTTAGCGGTTTATTTTTATTAAATTTAAGTATTGACAAAACGCTTTCTTATATATATAATACTTAGTGCAATCTTAAAGGTGAAATTATATGCAGCTGAACTTTACTAATCTTTTCAATTTCAATAATGAAAGTACGGAAATTGAAACCAAGCTTTATTTTGATGATTTTGAATACAGCACCTATAAGCCACTCAAAAACGGTGTTGATGTTAAAGGAAGGGCTTATTGTAAGGCTGATGTTGTGTATATGGACCTTAACGTTTCTTTTGACTTCTTTGGCATCTGCGACAGATGCGCGGAAGAGTTTAAAAGAACATACAGCTTCGATTTAAACAAAATTGTTGTTCAGAAGCTTGAAAATGAAGACGATGATTTCGATGATTTTATAGTTGTTGATAATGAGATTCTTGATTTAGACGATTATATTTATCAGGAAATTCAGCTCTTCCTTCCGCAAAAAATGCTTTGCAGTGAGGAATGCAAGGGATTGTGTCCGAAGTGCGGAAAGAACTTAAACAAGGAAAAATGCAGCTGTGAAAAAGAGGTTGACCCAAGAATGGCGGCTCTTTTACAGCTTCTTGATCAAGAATAAGGAGGAAACATCATGGCAGTACCTGCAAGAAGAACTTCAAAGGCAAAAAAGAATAAAAGGCGTTCAAGTGTTTGGAAATTAAACGCACCAACTCTTGTTAAGTGCCCGAATTGTTCCGAATACACAGTTCCGCACAGAGTATGTTCAAACTGCGGTTATTATAACGGAAAAGAAGTAATCAGCAAAGACTAATATTAAAATATTCGGCGGCTTATTGCTTATAAGCCGTCTTATCTTATAATAACAAAAGAGGTGAGATTATGGCAAAACCCGTTGTTGCAATTGTCGGCAGACCGAATGTCGGCAAATCAACTCTTTTTAATAAATTAATCGGAACAAGACTATCAATTGTTGACGATACTCCGGGTGTTACAAGAGACAGGATTTACGGCGACTGCGAATGGCTTAATCATCGTTTTCTCCTTGTTGACACGGGAGGTATTGAGCCTGATACCAATGATATAATTCTTTCTCAAATGCGTTCGCAGGCTCAGATAGCAATTGACACGGCGGATGTTATAATTCTTGTAACCGATATAAAATGCGGTGTTGTTGCAAGCGATTATGAGGTTGCCTCAATGCTTTTGAAAAGCGGTAAACCGATTGTTCTCTGCGTTAATAAATGCGATAAAATCGGCGCAACCGACCCCGAGTTTTATGAATTTTATAATCTTGGGTTAGGCGACCCTGTTGCGGTTTCATCTGTTCACGGTCACGGAACCGGTGATTTGCTTGATGAGGTTATTAATCTTCTTCCAAAAAGCATTGAAGATGAGGAAGAGGATGAAGAGGTTATCAATGTTGCGATAATCGGTAAGCCCAATGTCGGCAAGTCCTCTCTTGTTAACAAAATAAGCGGAATGAACCGAGCAATTGTTTCCGACATTGCAGGAACAACAAGGGATACAACCGATACCTATGTTGAAAATAAATTCGGCAAATTCAATTTCATTGACACTGCCGGACTCAGAAGAAAGAGCCGAATTAATGACGACATTGAAAAATATTCTATTATAAGAGCTAAAATGGCTGTTGAGAGAGCAAATGTTTGCGTTATTATGATTGACGCAACCGAGGGCTTCACGGAGCAGGATTCAAAGGTTGCCGGAATTGCTCTTGAGCAGGGAAAAGCCTGTATAATCGCTGTTAATAAATGGGATGCAGTTGAAAAAGACGGAAACACAATGAAGGAATTCCGTGAAAAGCTTGCAGTTGACTTTTCTTTTATGACCTTTGCGCCGATAATGTTCATATCGGCTAAAACCGGTCAGAGAATAGATAGACTTTATGAAATGATTGTTTATGTTCATTCTCAGAATTCAATGAGAATTTCAACGGGTAAGCTCAATGAAGTGCTGTCAATTGCAACTGCAAGAGTTCAACCGCCATCCGATAAAGGAAGAAGACTTAAGATATACTATATGACTCAGGCGTCAACCCGTCCGCCAACATTTGTTTTCTTTGTTAACAGAGCGGATTTATTCAATTTTTCATATCAGAGGTATCTTGAAAATCAAATAAGAGAAATCTTTGGACTCGACGGAACTCCCGTTCGTTTTATCATACGCGAAAGAGGAGAGGGCAGAGGCAAATGATAAAAAAATAAAACCATCTTAACGATGGTTTTGTTTTTTTGTTATTAAGCTCTTTCAACCTTACCTGAACGAAGGCATCTTGTGCAAACATAAATTCTCTTAGGTGAGCCGTTAACAATAGCCTTAACCTTTTTGATATTCGGCTTCCAGGTTCTGTTTGATCTTCTGTGTGAGTGAGATACCTTGATACCGAATGACATTTCTTTTCCGCAGCATTCACATTTAGCCATTTGCGTTCACCTCCTTAAATATAACGCATATATATTAACAGAAAGTTTAAAAAAATGCAAGTGTTTTTTTTAATTTATTTTTCTCAGGAGAAAATTGTTGTGCTTTTTAGTATAAAAACTTGATTTTATATACAATATTTAGTATAATAAACAAGATTTATAATATAGATTTGGAGGAATAAATATGCCTGCTGATAAAAAAACATCAAATATGGGCAGCGAGAAAAAAGCTGCTCTTGAATCCGCATTAAAACAAATCGAAAAACAGTACGGAGCAGGGGCAATTATGCGCCTCGGCGAAAACAGCGTTTTGAAAGTTGACGCTATTTCAACAGGCTCCTTAACCCTTGATATTGCAACCGGTATCGGAGGACTCCCGAAGGGAAGAATTATTGAGATTTTCGGTCCTGAATCATCAGGTAAAACTACGCTTGCGCTTCACTGTGTTGCTGAGGCTCAGAAGCAGGGCGGCGAGGCTGCGTTCATTGACGCCGAGCACGCTCTCGACCCGACTTACGCCGCAAATCTCGGTGTTGATGTTGATTCTCTTCTTGTTGCTCAGCCTGATAACGGAGAGCAGGCGCTTGAAATAACCGAACAGCTTGTTCGCAGCGGTGCGATAGACATAATTGTCGTTGACTCTGTTGCCGCTCTTGTTCCGAGAAGCGAAATAGACGGAAATATGGGTGATTCACATGTGGGCTTGCACGCAAGGCTTATGTCTCAGGCTTTAAGAAAGCTCGCAGGTGCAATAAATAAATCTAATTGTATTATCATTTTCATTAATCAGCTTCGAGAAAAGGTTGGCGTTATTTACGGCAATCCCGAGGTAACAACCGGCGGTCGTGCGCTTAAATTCTATGCTTCAATGAGAATTGATGTCAGAAAGAGCGAGCAGATTAAGGCTCCCGGCAATGAGTTTATCGGCTCACACACAAAGGCTAAGATTGTTAAAAATAAGGTTGCGCCTCCGTTTAAAACTGCCGAGTTTGACATTATGTACGGAACGGGAATCGACAGAATCGGTGAAATATGCGACCTTGCCGTAAATCTCGGGGTTATCAAAAAGAGCGGCTCGTGGTTCTCATACGGTGACCAGAGATTCCAGGGTAAGGATAAGGTTAAGGAATTAATCAAAAATAACCCCGAATTCGGCTCAGAAATTGAGAAGCAGGTTATGGACCTTATGAAGAATGCCGATGCCGAGCCTGAAAAGGCGGCTCCTTCAGCCGTTTCAGAGCCTTCTGCGAGAGCTCCGATTACTCAGACAAGGGCTGATGCAAGAGCAAAGCTCGACATTGAAATTGACGACGAAGACGAATAATGCTGATTTCATATAAAAACGGAAGAGGAAACAAGCTTCATATTTACATTGACGGCGAATATCGAATAACGACTACTGCCGGTTTCTTTGCTGAAAACTTTTATAAAGAGAACAGCGAAATTGACGAAACTGAATGGGAGGAGCTTGTCAGTAAAATAAGCTTTGCAAAAGCTGTTGATAAATGCTACGATTTGCTTTCCCGAAGGGCTCATTCCGTTAAAGAATTAAGAGAAAAGCTTCTAAAGCTTTTTGATGAAGAAACCGCGGATAAAGCAATTAATCAGATGCTTGATTACGGTTACCTAAACGACGAAGAATATGCTAAAGAGCTTTTTTCCCATTTGACTAATAACAAAAAAATGTCTGAGAGATTCATTCGTCTTGAAATGAACAAGAGGGGCATTTCAAAGGAAATAACAGATAATTTATTATGCAATGCCGATATTGACAATATCGGCACTGCTTTTGATATTATTCAGTCTAAATACTTAAATAAATTAAACGAAGAGGGCGGAAGGCAAAAGGTTGTTGCAGCGCTTGCAAGAAAGGGTTTTTCTTACTCCGATATTGTATCCGCCCTTGAACAATTTGAAAGCTATGATGAATTTTAAAGCTGGAATGATTTCGCTCGGATGCCCGAAAAATCAGGTTGACGGTGAAATACTACTTTCAAAACTTAAAAATGCAGGATTTGAAATTGTTTCCGAGATTGAAAACAGCGATGTTATGATTGTTAACACCTGCGGTTTTATCGAGAGCGCAAAACAGGAGGCAATTGAAACAATTCTTGAGGTTGCCGAATATAAAAAGGCAGGACTTATCAAGGCAATTGTTGTAACAGGCTGTCTTGCCGAACGCTATCAGGATGAAATAATGAAGGAGATGCCTGAGGTTGACGCCGTTGTCGGCATTGGTGCAAATTCCGATATTGTAAAAATATGCCAGAAGGCTTTAGTAGGATTAACAACTTCCGCCTATCCCGATAAATGCTTTCTTCCCCTCAGTGATGAAAGACTTATTTCAACGCCTTCCCACTGGGCTTATTTAAAGATTTCCGACGGCTGTGATAACAGGTGTTCCTACTGTGCAATTCCCTCTATCAGGGGTAAATTTCGTTCAAGAAAGCTTGAAGATGTTGTAAGTGAAGCTAAAAAACTTGCGTCATACGGCGTAAAAGAGCTTATTCTCATAGCGCAGGATACAACAAAATACGGATTTGACCTGTATGGCGAATACAGACTCGATATTCTTTTAAAAGAGCTTGTTAAAATTAACGGTATTGAATGGATTAGGCTTTATTACTGCTATCCGGAAAGAATAACCGATTCGCTTATTGATGTTATAGCAAACGAGGATAAAATCTGCAAATATATTGACATTCCGCTTCAGCACGCTGATAAGAATGTTCTTAAGAATATGAACAGGCTGGGGGATTCCGAGAGTTACAGGAACCTAATTTTCAAAATGAAGGAAAGAATACCCGATTTAGCGCTGAGAACAACCTTTATGGTAGGTTTTCCGGGTGAAACCGATGAGCAGTTTGAAAACCTTTGCAATTTTGTTAAAGAAATGAAATTCGACAAAATGGGCAGCTTTACCTTTTCACCCGAAGAGGATACTCCTGCATACGATATGAAAAATCAGATTGACGAAGATGTTAAGCTTCGCCGACAGGAAATTCTTATGGACGCTCAGTATACAATAACCGAGCAAAGTAATAAATCAAGAATAGGCAAAACCTATAAGGTTATTATTGATGAGTTCAACGGAGAAAATTATATCGGAAGAGCTTATTTTGACTCACCTGAGATAGACAGCGGAATAATTATATCAACAGATAAAGAACTTAAAATCGGCGGATTTTACAATGTTTTAATAACAGATTTTGACGGATATGATTTAAAAGGAAGGTGTTAGATTTTGAATTTACCAAATAAACTAACCGTGTTCAGATTTATATGTGTTCCGTTTCTTTTTGCGGCGTCGCTTATTCAGTTTCGCTATCACTGGGTAGTTGCTCTGCTCATTTATTTTGTTGCATGTATGAGCGATAAAGCAGACGGATATATTGCAAGAAAGAACAATCTTGTCACTGATTTCGGAAAACTTATGGACCCGCTTTCCGATAAATCCCTTGTTCTTGCCGCTTTTTTGATTCAGATGAATCTCGGATGGCATACTGATATTGTTATTATGATTATGATGGCTCGTGAATTCCTTGTAGCCGGAATGAGAATGGCTGCCGTTAATGAAGGAGAGGTTATTGCTGCCAATGCGTTTGGCAAAGCTAAAACCTTCCTTCAGATGTCAACTACGGGAATAACCTTTTTAATCCTTGCTATTCTTGAAAAAGACGGTGAAATAATAATTTCAACTCTGCCAACAACCGCGCCGCGCTGGCTGTTTGTTTATTGCACAATTGCATTCTGGATTGACGCAATAGTAACACTTCTCAGCGGAATTAAGTACGCAAAGGATGGATGGCATCTTATAAAAACAAAATAATAGTTGCAATTTTTGTTCATTTGTATATAATAGAAATAGTAAAATGCTTTGATTAGGAGAAGTAAGCGAAGGCAAGGTATTAAAGAGAACAAATCATTTGCTGAAAGATTTGTATATCGGGCACGCTGAAATGCACCTATGAGCTTCTCAGAGGAAAGTCAGTATTCTGAGACGGAATGCTCCGTTAAAGGCATAATCCGAAAGGATGAGTATAAACAGGAGTGGAACCGCAGTTTATTATTGCCTCCGTCGATTATATCGGCGGAGTTATTTTTATTTAATT
>JAFUZY010000080.1 GCA_017476375.1 Eubacterium sp. | reverse complement strand
TATCGAGGAATAATATCACCTTGCGTTTGAAGAGCTTAAAAAGCAAATAGCAAACGGAAGATGGTGCGTTTCAGGGTCAGAGTATGAAAACGGCGATGTTAATATTCCCTCCCCCGAAGCAATTATAAGAAACATCAACTACGGCAACAGGTATTTTGAAAAGAAATTCGGCAAAACCTGCCGCGACTTATTTCTGCCCGACGGTTTTGGTTTCGGCTGGGCGCTTCCGTCAATTGCCGCGCACTGTAATCTTCTCGGCTTTGCAACACAGAAGCTCGGATGGGGCGGCGCATATGAAAGGCCCTTTGACCTCGGAATCTGGAAGGGCGTTGATTCTTCCGAGATTTACGCCGTTTTAAATCCCCTTTCATACCGAAACAAATTCAGCGGCGATTTGCGCGGCGACATCAGCATTATTTCCAAACTTGCCGATGCAGGTATAAATGCAGGAATACCCTGGACCGAGGTTCTCTACGGAACAGGCGACTGGGGCGGTTCGCCGACTGAGGAAAGCGTTAAATCCCTCAATTCAAGTGTTAAAAAGAACAAGGAAGATAAAAATACAAAGGTTATTTCCGCATCAAGCGACTAGATGTTTAAAGAGCTTGACAAGCTTCCTAAACCGGACAAAGCAGGACTTCCCGTCTGGAACAACGAGCTTGTTATGCGTTCCCACGGCGCAGGAGCATACACCTCAAGAGCAATGAGCAAAAGGCTCAACGCTCAAAACGAGGTGCTTGCAGATAAAACCGAAAGAGCCTGCGTTGCGGCAAGCCTTTTAACATCATATAATTATCCTTCTGATAATCTTGATGAAGCATGGAAACGCGTTATCGCTCATCAGTTCCACGATGATATAACGGGAACATCAACGATGAAGGTTTATAACGACGCCTTCAACGATTATTATCTTTCGCTTCTTCAGTTTAAAAACGAATACGAGGGCGCTGCCGGCGCAATCGCAAACGAGCTTGACACATCATGGTGCAAGGAATGCGCAATTGTTGTTCACAATCCCGTTGCAATAAAAAGAAGCTCCTGCGTTGAAGCGCATATTAAGCTCAACCACAATGCAAAGAGCGTTGCCGTTTTTGACGCAAAGGAAAATGAGGTTCCCTCGCAGGTTATCAGAAAGCAGGGCAAGGAATTTGATATAGTTTTCCTTGCGGATATTGATAGCGTTGCCTTCAAAGTATACGATGTTCGCGCTGCTGATAAGAAATGCTCCTTAAAATCTGATTTAAACGTAACCGAGCATACTCTTGAAAACTCAAAATACCGCCTTATTTTCAACAAAAACGGCGATATTGCTTCAATTATCGACAAAGAGCTTAAAGTTCAGCTTCTCGATAAGCCGATTAAACTTGCGCTTCACAGTAATCTCGGCGAGCTTAATTATCCGAGCTGGGAAATCAGAAGAGAGGATATTGAATCAGAGCCCTATCTCTTTGCAAACACGCCCGAATTTGCAATACTTGAAAACGGACCGGCAAGAATTGCCGTTAAGGTAAGCCGTCACGCTCAGAGTTCAAAAATTGAGCAGGTTGTTTCTCTTGAAGCAGGCTCAGGATTTATAAGGGTTGAAAACTTTATTGACTGGCAGGAAAGAAGAACTCTTCTTAAAGCTCAGTTCCCCTTTACCTGCAGCAACGAAGAGGCAACCTACGACCTTGGTCTTGGCTGCATAAAGAGAGGAAACAACAAGGATAATCTCTATGAGGTTCCGGCTCAGAAATGGGCAGATTTAAGCAATAATGAATACGGCGTTTCCGTTTTCTCCGATTGCAAATACGCATGGGATAAGCCAAACGACAACACTTTGCGACTGACCTGTATTCACACTCCTGCAGGTGCGTTTACAAAGGACGCAAGGCAGGATTTGCAGGATATCGGAAGAAATATTTTCTCCTTTGCAATTTTCTCCCACAAAGGCGGCTTATCATCAAAAACATCTCAGCAAAGTCAGCTCTTCAATAATTCGCTTGTTGCCTTTCAAACAAGCTCAAGAAGAAAGGGCGCTCTTAACGACAGTTTCTCTCTTCTCAAGGTCAACAGTAACAATGTTATCGTTCGAGCAATAAAAAAAGCTGACGATGACGATGATATTATCATAAGGGTTAACTCTTCTTCTGATAAGAATATCAAAAATGCATCTATCAGCTTTTTTGCAGACATTCTTGAGGCGAGCGAAGCATACGGAACCGAAAAGGTTATCAAAAAAGCAAAGTATGAAAAAAACACGCTCACCTTCTCGCTCAAGCCTTATGAGATTAAAACCTTTAAGATTAAACTTTCCTGCGAGAAAAACACCTCAAGAGAAACCTTCAGAAAACTTGAGCTTGAATACAATGCAGACGGCATAACAAATGATTACAACAAGGTAAGCTGTATTCTTCAGGGAAGCGGATGCTCAATCCCCGATGAGCTTCTTAAAAACAGCAGAACAGTTGAAGGAATAACCTTCAGAATGCCCGAATGCGAAGAAGGCAAAAAGAATGTTTTCGTTGCCCGTGAGCAGGAAATTGATATACCCAAGGGTTCAACAAAGCTGTATATTCTCGCAGCAAGCACGCTCGGCGACAGAGAAATAACTCTTTTTGCCGATAACAAGGAAAAACACTTAACTATTTATTCAATGAGAGAAAATGTTTTTCAGTGGGATATGGCAGGCATGAAGCAGAGCGCAAGGATAAAGGACGTTAAAACAGGAATCATTCTTTCCCACACCCATCATCCCGAGGGAAATCTTGCAAACGAAAAGGCATATTTCTTTATGTATGAAATTGATGTTCGCAACTGCAAGAAGCTTCTTCTCCCCGAGGATAACAAGGTTGTTATTCTCGCAATGACTGCTGTTAAAAGATTTTCAAACACATATCTTGCAACAAATCTTTTTGATAAGGTTGAGGGCGAATATGAATTTGATAACATCCCTGCGATTGATAAAATCATTGATAAAGCCGATTTCGTTACAATCAGAGCCGGAAAGATTCAGGACCAGATAAAAGGCGGAAAAGGACAAGGTTTTAAAAGGGATAACATTATAACAAACATTATCAGGTCATATACCAAATCAGAATGGTAGTTTTGCGTGGCGCGTGGCGCGTGTGATTCGTGATAAAAAAATCCGGCGGAACAACAATTCCGCCGGATTTTTTATTTTAAGTGCGAACGTGTAGCCCGAAAACTCGGTACTCGAAATTTATATACTGATTATTCCAAATCCCTGAAGAACGCTTGAAACAAGAATAGCAAGGATGAATATAGGAGCAATCCATTTAACCATTGCTGTATAAAAATGCTTCATTTTGAATTCACCGTTCAGCTCAACCTCGCTGATAATTGCATCCGGCTTGATAACAAAGCCGACAAAGATGCAGGTAAACATACCAACAAGGGGAAGAAGAACGCTGTTTGAAATGAAATCAAGAAAATCAAGGATGCCAAAACCAAGGATTTTTACGCTATCCCAAATACCAAAGCCGAGCGAGCAAACAATTCCGATAATAATACCGTAAATTGCAACAAGAGCAGTGGCAGTTCCCCTCTTCATCTTAAATTCATCCATCATACCCGAAACTATTGCTTCCATAATTGAAACAGAGCTTGTTATTGCTGCAAAGAATACAAGAAGGAAGAAAAGCGAACCGATAATTGAACCGCCGGGCATTGAATTAAACACCTTGGGAAGGGTTACAAACATAAGCGACGGACCTGTTGAAAGCGCGCTCTTGTCTCCGCCCGAGAAAACAAATACTGCGGGAACAATCATAAGACCTGCAAGGAATGCAATCAAGGTATCAAAAATCTCGATATATCTTGTTGATTTTTCGATACTTTCATCTTTAGAGAAATATGAACCGTAGGTTATCATAATACCCATTGCAAGCGACATTGAATAGAAAAGCTGACCGAGTGCGGCAAGGAAGGTCTTAACGCTCAGGTCCTTGAAATTGGGAAGAAGGTAATACTTGAGTCCGCTTCCTGCACCGGGACGGGTTATAACATATATTGAAAGTCCGACTGTTAAAATAAACAGTGCAGGCATAAGAACCTTGCTGAGCTTTTCAATACCTTTGTTAACGCCCGAAACAATAACAAGAGTTGTTGCAACAATGAAAATCATAAACCAAACAATCGGGTCCGCCGTTGCTGAAATATAATTTCCGAAAAAGGAATCGTTTGACGCTTCGGCAACCTTACCGCTTATCATTACTCCTGCATATTTTGTTACCCAACCGCCGATTAAGCAGTAGTATGGGAAAATAAGCACGGGAACGATTGTTGCAAGTTTTCCGAGCCATCCCCATTTTTTATTGAGCGTTGAAAATGCAGTTAAGGGAGAAAGCTTTGTTTTTCTTCCGATTGCAATTTCAGTAACCATAAGAACGAATCCGAAGGTTATCGCAAGAATAATGTAAACGAACAAAAATGCTCCGCCGCCGTATTTGGCAGCAAGATACGGAAAGCGCCAGAGATTGCCAAGTCCAACCGCAGAGCCTGCGGCTGCAAGGACGAAACCGAGCTTTCCTGAAAATGTACTTCTGTTTTCCAAAAAATCACCTCATATTCATAATGGATATATTATATTACATATTTTAGAAAATGCAAGTTTTTTCTTTAATTGTTTGCAGTTTGATATTTAATTATCAAAATGAATATTTTTTTATGTAAAGTGGAAAATTATGTTAATTGCAAGTTAGTAGCTTTACATTTTCAACCTTTTCAACAGAGTTTTAAACATAAAAAAGAAGATTTTTCAACTTTTCCCACATAGTTTTCAACGAGTTTTTAACATTTTGTTTTCTGTAAAGTAATATCACTTTACAGAAAACAATAAAATCCTATGCATAAAATGCATAGGATTTTTCATTATTATGTATCTTATTTCTTAAAAAAGCTTACGATATCGCTGAATGCATCGTCGTCATTTGCAGAGAAATTAGTGGGAGCAGCAGCAACCTCTGACGGAGGAGCAACTTCTTTATTAGCTGTTACAGACTTAATCTCTTTGCCGGGACCGTCTTCACCGAAACGGGTTGCAATAACAGTTATAATCATTTCATCCTCAAGCTCTTCATCGAAGTTTGCACCCCAGATGATTTCACAGTCGGGATGAACAGCGTTCATAACAACGCTTGATGCAGCGTCGATTTCTTCAAGTCCGATATCGGTTGAAGCAGTGATGTTGAGAAGAACACCGCGAGCGCCGTCAATTGAGGTCTGAAGAAGGGGTGAGGAAATAGCCTGCTGTGCAGCGATTTCTGCCTTATCCTTACCCTGTGCTCTGCCAACACCCATATGAGCATAGCCTGCATCCTTCATAATCTCGGTAACATCGGCAAAGTCTGAGTTAACAAGACCTGTTGCGTTAACAAGGTCGGAAATTGACTGAACGCCCTGACGAAGAACGTCGTTTGCAATTTCAAACGCGTTGAGAAGAGTTATCTTCTCCTTTGAAACGAGCTTAAGGTTCTCGTTAGGAATAACCATAATTGAATCAACATATTCAGCAAGCTCTTTAATGCCTTCCTGAGCCTGTTGCATACGGCGTTTTCCTTCAAATGCGAAAGGAGTTGTAACAACGCCGACAGTGAGAATGCCTAAATCTCTTGCAATTTTAGCAACTACCGGAGCAGCGCCCGTTCCGGTTCCGCCGCCCATACCTGCGGTGATGAAAACCATTTCAGAACCCTGAAGAACGTCTGTTATAGCCTCTCTTGATTCCTCAGCAGCCTTAAGACCAACCTCAGGTCTTGCGCCTGCGCCTCTGCCCTTAGTTGCCTTTTCGCCGATAAGAATCTTCTGAGTTGCAGAAGATTTGCTGAGAGCCGGCTTATCAGAGTTAATTGCAACAAATTCAACATCTTTAATATTACATTTAACCATGCGGTTAACGGCATTTCCGCCGCCTCCGCCTACACCTACTACTTTAATCTGAACAACCTTGTTGTCATCTGTGTCAATTTCGTATCTTCCCATTTTCATTCTCCTTACATATTTTAGATTCCTGGTCCATTGACCGTTACAAATTGCATTGTAACACTTCTGTAACCATTTTGCAATACTTTTTAAGAACTTTTCTCCTGAAATTTAACAATATTTTTTTCTCAGCAAATTTTTTCTTTGTTAATTTATACTAAAACGCGCATCAGACAGGGGACAGTCCCCTGTCTGATAATTTTTTATCAATTCTCTGTAAAGTAAATCTGCTTGCCGCTTCCCACGGTTAACTCGCCCGTTGCCTGCGGATTTTGTTCCTCAAGCTTTTGGATTGCCGCAAGAGATGAATATATTTTGTTTTCAATATCGTCGGTTGAACCTAGTTTAATTGTTATTCTTCCGTCGTAAACAAGATAGTTATTATTTATATCAACCGAATATAGCTGAGTAATCTTTTCAACCTTATAGGTTTTAACCGCGCCTATCAGCTCGCTTAGATTTTCCTTTATCTTCTTGTTGGTAAACTCGGCTTCTTTTCCGGCAATTGCAGAAGACAGCGCCGCCTTCTTGATTAAAACTGAGCTATTTGGTCTTTTATCCGAATTTACTTCTAGTACCTTGAAATTATCATCAACAAGGGTATAGGTTTTGTCCTTATTCTTTATTGCATAAACCTTTGGCGTTTCGGTTATGTTAACAATAATTGTTGAGGGCAGTTTCCTTTTTATTTCGGCATTATAGATATACGGCAGAGATTCTTCAAGTTTTTCCTTTGCAAAGGAGGTATCGGATAAAAACAGGTTTTTATCCTTTTCAAGAGGAAGAACAGCTGATATTTCCTTTGCCGAATAATGCTCGTTACCCTTGATAGTTATGGTTTGCGTTTTAAATAAAACTGTTAAGCTTAAAACGATAATAACTCCGATAATTCCGATAACGAGCGCAGCATATAAAACTGCTTTTCTGATTATCTTCTTTTGCTTTCTTTTTTTATTCTGTTCAATTCTCTGCTGTTGAATTGTTTTCGGATTAGTCTTTTTTCCGTTTTGCTTTTCGGATTTTGAAGGTTGAAGCCTTTGGTCCTTACGATAGAGCTTCGGCGGTTCAAGTCCGTATTCGCCAAGCTCATAAGAAGCAGACCGTGTTTCTGCTTTTTTCACCTGAGTTTTATCCTTTTTTCCTTTAACTTCCTTCTTCATCGTTCTTCCTCGTTATGCCGGCTCCTATCTGAGCAAGGCTTTTTTCTATGCATTCATATCCTCTGTCAATATGGTGAATATTATATATCTTTGATGTTCCCTGTGCTGCAAGAGCCTCAACAACAAGAGCAGCGCCGCCCCTTAAATCAGTGCAGTTAACCTTTGCTGAATGAAGGCTTTTAACTCCGTGAACAACCGCAACCCTTGAAAGGGCTGTTATATCCGCGCCGAATTTTATCAGCTCCGGAACATGCCTGAATCTGTTTTCAAAAATGTTTTCTTTTATAACAGAACTTCCTCTTGCAACGCTGAGCGCAGCCATTAAGGTTGCCTGTGAATCCGTTGGAAATCCCGGAAAGGCGCCTGTTTTTGTTATTTTAACGCGTCTGAGTTCGCTTGGCGCTTTAATTCTTAGTGAATTATGAGCGAGATACAGTTCGCATCCCATTTCATAAAAAGGCGGGAAAACGGGCGCAAGATGGGAATGATTAACATTCCTGATAAGTAAGTCGCCAAAGGTTATAGCCGCAGCGCTCATATATGTTGACGCAACTATTCTGTCGGGAATAACAGTGTGCTGAGTTGAAAAAAGCTTTTCAACTCCCTCTATTTCAATAACCGAGGTTGAAGCGCCCCTGATTTTTGCGCCTGCGCTGTTTAAGTAATCGGCAAGGTCCTCTATCTCCGGCTCACGGGCTGCATTTATTATCGTTGTTGTTCCTTTGAGAAAGACAGATGCAAGAATGGCGTTTTCCGTTGCGCCAACGCTCTCAAAGGGGAAAACAATCTTAGAGGCTTTTGCATTATTGTTTTCGCAGCAGATGTTTACCCCGTCAAAATCAAGCTCGTAACCGAAGGCTTCAAGAGCCTTTAAGTGAAGGTCTATCGGGCGCAACCCAATATCGCAACCTCCCGGAAGGAACAGACAAGCCCTTCCCGTTCTTGAGGCAAGAGCGCCGAGAAAAATAATTGAGCTTCTCATTTCCTGCATCATTTCCTCGGGAATGTTGCCGGTTGTTATTTTTTCAGTATTAACAATAAGCGTGCTGCCCTCTTTTTTTACCTTAGCGCCGAGGTGCCTCAGTATATTGATTGTAACCCGAACATCCGATAAATCGGGGCAGTTATGTATAACACTTTCTCCTTTTATTAAAACAGCGCCTGCCAGAATCGGAAGAACGCTGTTTTTTGCTCCGTGAACATCAATTTCTCCGCCGAGCCTTGTATTGCCCTTTATTTCTAAGTATTCCATCTAATCACCCACTTCATCATATGAAGCAGGAGAATTTTAGTGCAAAATGCAAAATGCAAAGTGCAAAATTTCGGGTCGCTTCGCTCCGATTATATTAAAGCCGAGCTAACGAAAGTATGATTTCGGCAATTTTTTCTCTTGAATCAAGGATTGCCATTGCCTTTGCATTTTTTTCTATTTCAAAAAGAGTTTCATCGTTTGAAAGCAGCTCGTCAATCATTTTTCCGAGGCTCTCTGATGATAAATTCTTTTCCTCAATAATTCTTGCGGCGTTTCTGTTAACAAGCGCCATTGCATTATGAAACTGATGATTTTCCGCAACATAGGGCGAAGGAATAAGGATTGACGCCTTGCCCATCGCCTCAATTTCGGAAAGCGAGCTTGCACCTGCCCTTCCGATAACAAGGTCGGCAGCCGCCATACAGGTATCCATATTATCAATATACAAACGAACCTCGCAGTTGCCTTTTCTTAAAACGTTTTCTTCCTTTTTTTCAAAACCGTTTTCTTCAAATCTTGTAAGATAATCCTTTCCGTTTGTTCCAACGGAATGAATATGGTAAATATTTTCGCTATTGCTGTTTGAAAGAATTATATCAAACATTGCGTCATTTAGCGGAGCAGCACCGAGTGAGCCGCCGAAGGATAAAACAAGCTTTGCATTTTCGGGAATGCCAAGCTCTTTTCTTGCCTCTTCCCTGTTTTTCCTGAGAATCTCTCCTCTGACAGGCAAGCCGGTTAAAACAGGTTCGTTTTTGTATTCAAGATGCTTTTTCGCATCTTCAACAGTGAGCATAACCCTGTCAACCTTCTTTGCAAGCTGCTTGTTGGTTATACCCGGATAGGCGTTCTGCTCGTGAATACAACAAGGTATGCCAAGCTTAACCGCCTCATCAAGAACCGGACCCGAAACATATCCGCCGAAGCCGATAACAACATCGGGATCAAAATCCCTGATAATTTTCTTGCTTGCCTTTTCTGATTTTAAAAGACGGAAAACCGTTTTAACATTGTGAATGCAGGCACTCGGAGAAAGCGAGCGTCTGAATCCGTTTATCTGAATTGTTTTAAAATCAAAACCTGCCGCAGGAACAAGCCTTGCCTCCATATGGTCGGCAGTTCCGATGAACATAATCTCGCTTTCGGGATGCGTTTCTCTTATGTACTGTGCAGAAGCAAGTGCAGGGTTGATATGCCCTGCAGTTCCGCCTGTTGCAAATAAAAATTTCATAGTTTAAACCTTTTTTTGATTTGATTTTCTTGAGATCGAAAGAACAACACCCATTTCAAAAAGCAGCATCATAATAGCTGTTCCTCCATACGAAAAGAACGGAAGAGCAATTCCCGTATTTGGTATCGTGTCTGTTACAACCATTATATTCAGCGCCGTCTGCACGGCAACCTGACTTACTATTCCGATAACAATAAAGGAGGCAAATTTATCCTTGCATTTAACTGCAATCTGAATTCCTCTTATAAATAACAGAGCAAAAAGAAGAATGATAAGCGCAGCTCCGAAGAACCCAAGCTCTTCGCACACTATTGAAAAAATAAAGTCGTTTTGAGGCTCGGAAACATAGAGGAATTTCTGTTTTGAATTTCCAAGACCGACTCCGAATAATCCGCCGGAGCCGATTGCATAAAGCGAGTTATTGGTCTGCCATCTGAGACCCTTCGGGTCAAAGCCCTTATCCAGCCACGCCTCAACTCTTTTACCCGCATAGTTCATAAGAACATCGGGATAAAGAATAACGACTGCAATCAGAGCGACAACAACACCTGCGCCGACAAGAAAGAGCTTGCCGTTTGTTCCTGCAGTAAGCATTATAGACGCGCCGATACAGAAAACAAGAATGGTGCAGGAAAGGTGATGCTCTTTGTATATAAGTCCGCAGAACAGGGCAATTATCAATAACGGATAAACAATGCCGTGAATCGGGTGTTTCATTTTATCATAGTATTTTGAACAATAAGCCGCAAGGGTTAAGATAACCGTGAATTTTGCTATGTCCGAGGGCTGAAGAGTAAATCCGCCAATCGGAATCCATCGCTTGAAATCGCCATTATCAGTGTGGTAAAAAAGAACGATAATAAGCAGAAGAACGGTTACTGCAAACAGAGGCTTAACAATAACCTTGAGCAGCTTATAATTCAGTTTTGAGGCAACAAGCATTGCAACAACGCCAACCAAGGCGAAAATAAGCTGACGGTTAAAATAGTAATATGAATCTCCCCTGTGCTGCAAAGCATAAGGATATGATGCTGAAAACAGCATAACAAGTCCGATTGTCAGCAGCGCCATAGTAAGCGCAAAAAACGGAATATCCATTCCGCCGAGAGTGAATATATCAGACTTAAGGAATGATAACGGATTATTCTTTTTTATAATTCTTTCTTCACTCGTAAGCTGTTCTACGGGTTTTATATCCGTTCCCCGTTTATATCTTTTAGGGGGTTCTAAACGGTCTGACATATTATCACCTCTCTTTCTTATAAAATGTATAATTGATAATGGAAAATTAAGAAATTCGAATCTTGCAGACGGCAATTATATAATTGACCGAGCGAAGCGAGAAACCGTAATTCTTAATTCTCAATTCTTAGTATCCGAAGGCTAATAAAGCAACTCCGACGGCGCAGCCGATTGCATTGACGAGAGAGAAAATAACGCAGATTTTCTTTTCCTTCCATCCGCACATTTCAAAGTGATGATGAATCGGAGCCATCTTGAAAACTCTTTTGCCGTGGGTAAGCTTGAAATAACCAATCTGAATAACATCACTCATTGTTTCGCAAACATAAACTATTCCGATAGGAAGCAGAAGAATAGGGCATTTTATTGCATAACCGAGAGCGGCAATCATTCCGCCGAGGAAGAGAGAGCCAGTATCCCCCATAAAGGTTTTAGCGGGATTCCAGTTCCAGCAAAGGAAGCCTAAAACGCCGCCGAGCAGTGCGCCGGCAAGTATCTCAAGACCTGCAAAGTTAAGAAGCGAGCCGCAGACAATGAATGCTATCGCCGCCGTTGCGGTTACGCTTGAGCAGAGTCCGTCAATACCGTCGGTTAAATTAACCGAATTAACTGCGCCGTAGATAATGAAGAGCGAAACAAGCCAGAAGATAACTCCGCTGAAAACACTCTTTTCAAAGTTAACTGTTCCGATAAAGGGAATTGTCCAGGTTGTGTTATGCGAAAGCCAGAGGGTTAAAATATAGCCAAAGGTAACAAGAAGCTGACCTGCAGTTTTCTGTTTTGCAGAAAGTCCTTCATTCTGCTTTTTCTTGATTTTAATAAAATCATCAAGAAAACCAACAATTCCGCATCCGAGTGCAAGACAGAGTCCTGCAATAAGAAGAACAAGGTCGCTTTTTGCGTTCTGCTGAACAGGGTTTGTGTAAACTCCCTCAAGACTGCCAACGCTGAAATGATAAATAACAGCGGTAATAATAAACGAAGCGATTATTCCGATTATAAACATTATTCCGCCCATATTCGGAGTTCCCTGCTTTGATTTATGCCATGATGGACCTATTTCAAGAATTGTCTGACCGAATTTCAGTTTTCTCAGATAAGGAATAACAATAAAGCCGAGTGCTGCAGTTATTCCGAATGAGATTACAATGCTTATTATAACCATAATGCTTTCCATGATTTATCCTGCCTTTATTTTAGTAGTTCCAAGTGCCGATTATAATCGGGTGCGGGTGTCCCGCCCAAAATTCTTAACTCTTAACTCTTAATTCTTAATTCTCAAAGTGTTTCGCAACAACTTCTCTTTCATCAAAGTGAATTGTTCCGTCATTTAATATCTGATATGTTTCGTGTCCCTTACCGGCAAGAAGAAGAATATCGTTTTCCCTTGCGTTATCGAGCGCCCAGTTTATCGCCTCTTTTCGGTTTTCAATAACTTTAACGGGCGTTTTTGTTGTTTTCATTCCCTCAAGAATATCATTTATTATATCCGAGGGCTTTTCACTTCTCGGATTATCCGAGGTAACAATACAGAAATCCGAAAGTCTTGCTGCAATTTCACCCATCTTCGGGCGTTTTGTTTTATCCCTGTCGCCGCCGCAGCCGAAAAGAGTAACAACTCTTCCTTTTGCAATTTCGCGAAGAGACAAAATAATATTTTCAAGTCCGTCGGGCGAATGAGCATAGTCGATAATAACGGTGTAATCAGTCGGTGTCGGAACAACCTCAATTCTTCCCTTAACGCCGTTTGACTTTGCAACCGCCCTCAGCGTTTCTTCAAAATCAAAACCAAGCGTGATTGCAACCGAAACCGCACAGAGAGAATTATAAACCGAAAATCTTCCCGGAATAGGACACTGAACTCTTCCGATTCTGTCGGTTATCAGTTCGTATTTAACTCCGTCGGGAGAAAAGCAGACGTTCTTTGCCGTAAAATCGGAATTAACATTATCCACCGAATAGGTTTTAACCCTGCAATCAAGACCGTCTACGATTTTCAGTCCGTTTTTATCATCAATATTAGTTAATGCGATATCGCAGTTTTTGAACAATAACCTCTTTGCTTCAAAATAGTTTTCAAAGGTTTTGTGGTAATCAAGATGGTCCTGAGTCAGATTTGTGAATGCAGCAAGGGTGAAATGAATTCCTGCAACCCTGCCCTGTGCAAGCGCTTGGGATGAAACCTCCATAACGCAGTATTCGCATCCTGCGTCAGCCATCTTTCTGAAAAGCGACTGAAGCTCATAGGGGTCGGGTGTTGTGTAGTGAGCCGGATATATTTCATCGCCGACCATATTCTGAACAGTTCCGATTAAGCCAACCTTTTTGCCGAGATTTTCAAGGATTTGTTTGATAATAAAGGTTGTTGTTGTTTTTCCGTTAGTTCCCGTTAATCCGATAAGCTTTAAGCTATTTGAAGGATTTCCGAAAAAATTTGCGCAAATCGGAGAATAAACAGCTCGCGAATTTTCTACAATAATCTGATTATCAAGCCCGAGGTCTCTTTCGCAGACTACTGCAACAGCGCCCTTGCCGAGCATATTTGCAGCAACATTGTGGCCGTCGAACGAGGCGCCTTTAATGCAGATGAAAAGGAAGCCCTCTTCAACAAGTCGCGAATCCGAGGTAACATTTTTAACCTCTTTATCCTCATATTCATTTAAAACTACAATACCTTTAAGTATTTCACTGAGTTTCATTTTTAACCTCCGGGATAACTAATCAAGAACCGAATGTGTGTTCTTAAACGAAACGGTTATAACCGAACCTATATCAACCTTTGTTCCCTTATCCGTTGACTGTCTGTACGCAACAACGGTTGATGAGGAAAGGTTATTTCCGCTTATTTCAATGTTAAGGTTAGCCTCTGCAGCGGCTGAATTAGCTTCGCTGACAGTAAGCCCCGTAAAATCGGGAACCTTAACCTTTTTCTTTTCTCCCTTTTCAGTATATAAAACAACTGTTCCCTTTGAAGGAATGTTAACGCTTGAGCTTGGCGACTGAGCAAGAACCTTCTTGCCGCTGCCAACAACTTTATATTTAAGTCCCTTTCCTTCGAGAGCGCTCTTTGCACCGGAAACGCTCTTGCCGACAACGTTCGGAGTCGGGATTGAAAGGTTTTTCATTTCTTTTTCATCGTATTTCGGTTCAACATTCAGAATCGGCATTGCCTGTTCGATTACCTGCGCTGCAATCGGAGCGCAAAGCGCACCGCCGCCGAGGTCTTCGTTTGGCTCGTCAACGAGAATAAGCATTGCAATCTCGGGCTTTTCGGCAGGAGCAATAGCGGCAAAGGAAACGATATATTTCGTTCTTTCGCCCTCCTTAAATTCGCCGAGTTTCGTTGAGGTTCCTGTTTTACCGCCGACTCTGTAACCTGCAACATAGCCGTTTTTACCTGTTCCCTCGTCAACAACGGCCTTCATCATTGTTCTGACCTTCTCGGAGGTTTCTTCGCTGATAACTCTTCTGACCTCTGTTTTTTCGGTTTTCTTAACCGTATTGCCGTTTGCATCCTTAATCTCGGATACAATATAGGGTTTAAGAAGGGTTCCGCCGTTTGCAATTGCACATAATCCGCAGGCAACCTGAATCGGAGTTAACGAGTTTGTCTGTCCGAAGGAAGCTGAGGAAAGCTCAACGATTCCGTACTGTTGTTCCTTGTAATACTGCGAAATTGCCTCACCCGGAATATCTATTCCCGTTTTTTGGGTGAATCCAAAGGCGTCGAAATACTTGAAATAATTATGCACGCCCAGTTTCTGACCAATGGTTATAAAGAACGGGTTACACGAATTTTCAAGTCCCTGAGTAAGCGTCTGCGTTCCGTGACCGGGATGGTAGTGGCAGTTCATACGATAATCCTTAACCTGTATGGAGCCGGTGCAGTTGTATGTTGTGTCGAGTGAAACAACATTTTCCTCAAGTGCCGCACTTGCCATAAAGGTTTTGAAAACCGAGCCCGGAACATATGTATCCGAAACGGTGAAATTTCTCCACTGATTTTGAATTGCAAGGCTCTGAGCCTCGCTTTTTTCTTTTTTATTCTTAATCTTTTTGAGTTCTTTTTTCGTCTTGCTGTATGTTATTTCATACGGTTCATTGCAGTCAAAATCAGGCATTGAGCTCATTGCAAGAACGGCGCCGGTGTTGCAATCCATAACAACTCCGTATGCGCCCTTGCATTTATATTCCTGCATCGTTGTGCGAAGACCCTTTTCAAGATAATACTGAATCGTCTGATTAATTGTTAAAACAAGGGAATTTCCGTCAACCGCATCAACAGATGTTTCATAATCCGTGGGCAGCTTATTCGAGTTTGCATCCTTAACGGTAACGATTCTTCCGTTTGTTCCTTTAAGCTCATCTTCGTAGTAGCTTTCAATTCCCGTTAAGCCCTGATTATCGCTTCCCGTAAATCCGATAACGGAGGAAGCAAGCGAGTTATGGGGATAATAACGCCTTGTGGTCTGCTCAAAGCCGATTGCATCGCCGAGCTTGTTTTCGGCAGAAAACTTTGCAATATCCTCTTTAATGTCATTTTCAATCTTCTTTGCAACAACGGAATATCTTGTTTTCTTCTTTGATTTTTCAATAAGCTCCTGCTTTTCCTCGTCGCTCAGCTTAAGCTTTTCGGCAAAGGTGTTTGCAATAAGAGTTCTTTCCTTTTCATTAATATTCGCAGGGTCGAGAAAAACATTCCAAACTGTTGCCGACTGCGCCAGAACATTGCCCTCACTGTCGAAAATTGTTCCGCGCATAGCCGAAACCTCTGTATCGGAAAGCTGCTGCGACTGAGCCTTGCTTGCAAGCTCGTTTGACCTTGCGGTCTGGAGATAAAGCACTCTCACTCCGTCTATGCAAAATAAAAAGACGATAACAAGAGCAAGAATGAGTATTCTTTTCAGCATACCCTTTTTAAATTCTCCAGCCATGTTATCACCCACTTCTTATAATTGAAAATTGAAAATTATGGGGCTGCGCACCGCAATTATAATTGTGCGTGGGCAACGCCCACCCGAAATTCTCCATTTTCCATTTTAAATTGCGAATGTAACACATTCGCATATAAACAGTATTAGAGAGTCCATAAGAACTCTCATATAATACTACGCTTAATTATTGTTTTTATAACTTTTAGTTTGGTTTTCTTTTTCAGAAAGCTCTTTTTCTCTGAAATTTTTAAAATCATCAACGCTGATGTATTTAATCTGATTCGATTTAACCTTGGTCATTTTAAGCTCTTCAACAGCGTATTTATCAATCGTGCTGATTGAAACAAGCGCGTCAAGCTGACTTTCAAGGCTGATGTATTCGCTGTTTGCATTTGCAATATTAGTCTGAGTTGTCTGAATCTGACGGGTAAGCTCATTTTTCAAAGCAAATGAATGAAGCGAAAAAGCAATCATAAGCAGGCAGATAACGGCAACCGAAACAACAACAGATGCTTTTTTGAAACCAAGCTTCTGCTCCGCTCTTAGCTGCGACTTGCTTTTAAGCTTTGATTTGCCCTCGCGAACTCTCAGCCTTGGGTCCTCCTCAGGTCTGAGTTTAGGCGCCTGAGAGCCTCTTGAATAACTGAAGGATTCAAGCAGATACGATGTGTCGCTGCTATATGAATACTTTCTGAAATCATTAGTATTTGTCACCGATATCACCTCCTCTTATAGAATTAATAGTTAAGAATTAATAATTAAGAATTTCGGGCGGGACACCCGCACCCGTTTATAAATAATTGTTTGAGCGTAAGCGAGTAACCGCAATTCTTCATTCTAAATTCTTAATTCTAAATTTTTTCAAAGCATCTGAGCCTTGACGACCTCGCTCTCGGGTTTTCCTCAAGCTCCGCTTCGCTCGGTGCTTTTGATTTAAACGGGCGTTTTCCAAGCGGCTTTTTTCCGCATACGCAAACGGGAAATTCCTTCGGGCATGTGCAGGGATTTTCCCATTTCGCAAAGCGCTCTTTAACAATTCTGTCCTCAAGCGAATGAAAAGTTATAACCGAAATTCTTCCGCCGCTGTTTAGGCAATCAAGCGCGTCATCAAGAGTTTTCGAGAGCCTGTCCAGCTCTGCGTTTACCTCAATCCTTATTGCCTGAAAGGTTTTTCTTGCAGGATGGGAATCGCGCATCGCCTTTTTCGGATACGACCGCTTGATTATTTCAACAAGCTCAAGCGTTGTTTCAATTTCCTTTTCTTCCCTCGCCTTAACGATGTTTTGGGCTATTCGGGGAGCAAATTTTTCTTCGCCGTATCTGAAAAGAATATCCGTTAGCTCTTCTTTGCTGTATGTGTTAACAACATCTTTTGCCGAAAGACCGCTTTTGCTCATTCGCATATCAAGCGGGGCGTCATTATGAAATGAAAATCCTCTCTCGGCAGTGTCAAGCTGAAATGAGCTGACTCCGAGGTCAAGCAAAACGCCGTCAATCTTTTCGATATTAAGACTTTTTAATATTTCCTTGATGTTTTCAAAGTTATTCTGAACAATTCTTGCATTGCCGAATTCTGAGAGTCTTTCGTTTAAAACCTCAATTGCGTCAGGGTCCTGGTCAACCGCAATCAAAAGCTTTGCTCTTTTTGCAATTTCGCGGGAATGACCTCCGCCGCCGGCAGTACCGTCGAGAATAATCTTGTTTTTATCAATATTAAGCGAATCTATTGATTCATCAAATAAAACACTCTTGTGAACAAACTCCATAATTAAATACCGTATTTATCAAGAATGTTTTCAACCTCAGCCTCATCAATTGAATTAAGCTGCTCGGCAAATAGCTCGCAGTTCCATATTTCAATTCTTCTGTTGTTTCCGAAAACTTCCGCCTTATCCTCATCAAGAAGCTTTGCCTGTTTTCTTAAATTCTCATTGAGAAGAAGCCTTCCCTGCCCGTCAAGGCTGAGCTTTTCCGCATTTGCAAGGAAGAAGAATTCAAGCTGCTTTCTGTCGCTCTGACTAACATCATCGTGAATTCTTTTCAAAAACGCATTCCATTCTTCAATCGGAAAGAGAGCAAGACATTTTCCAAAGCCTCTGGAAGCAATAAATTCCTGGCCGAGACCGGCGCGCATATTCGCAGGGATTGAGATTCTTCCCTTGCTGTCTATCTTGTGGATTTTATGACCAACAAAATAATCTTCCATGCTCTCACTCTCCTTTCAAAAATGGTTTAAAACAGAATATAACCCAAATCCCATATAACTTTTATGGGATTTTGGTTGATTTTTATGGGATTTCTCACCACTTGTCTTTATTATATAGGGCAAATCCCCCATTGTCAAGAGTTTTGTGGGCTTGAGAAAAATTGTAACTGAATTGTAATTTATTAGTTTTTGTATAGTTTTATTGTATTGTTTGCAACAATGTGCTATTATTATAATGTTATTAATTAATAATGGACGTTCCCTCTGCAGCACACGGGGACGTTCCTCCGAAGGCAGTGGTTCGTTTGCGACCGCTCCCAGTGGGAGAAGAAGGGAGCAATAAGAACTGCCGAACGGTCAAAATTTGTCGGCGCTCCAAGCCGATAACAAATTTTGGGAACCGTTGGTCGTTGTCCCCATGGCGAACGAATAGACGCACATGCTTTCCTAATGTAGAGAAAAAGGAAAAATTATGGAACAGAAAACCACCTGGAAAGAAAAAATCGGCTACGGCGTCGGCGCAGTCGGTCTTGATTTAAGCTATGGCTTATTCTATTCATTTTTAAGCTACTATCTTTCAAGCGTTCTCGGGCTGAAGGAGGCATTTCTTTTATTACTCACCCCGATTGCAAGAATATGGGACGGAATCAACGACCCGATGATGGGAACAATTGTTGATAACACAAAAACGAAGCACGGCAAATACCGCCCGTGGATTATAATCGGCGCAGTCTGCAATGCCGTTGTTTTATTCCTTCTTTTCACCTCCTTCGGAATGAGCGGAATGAAGTTATATATCTACATCGGAGTTATGTATATCCTATGGGGAATGACAAACACGATGGCAGACATTCCCTATTGGAGTATGATTCCCTCCTTCACCTCTGACCCCAACGACAGAAATATGGTTTCAACCGTTGCAAGAACCTTTTCGGGTCTCGGTCAGGGAATTATAACCGTTTTAACTCCGCTTATTCTTCCGATGCTTTCAACCGGAATAAAAACCGATAAGGGCTGGAGCGCAAACGGATTTTCAAGATGGGCAGGCATCTGCGCAATAGCGCTTGTTATGTTTTCATTAATCTGCGTTCTCTCAACAAAGGAAAGAAATATATCCTACAATAAAACAAAGTTCTCATTCAAAAAAATCTTTTCGGTTTTAAAGAGCAACGACCAGCTTGTTGTATTTATGATTTTTGCAATGCTTTCAAACGCAGGCTGGTATTTAACCTCGGGAACAGCGGTTTACTATTTCTCGGATGTTTTAAACAATTCAAAGGGTCAGTCGCTCTTCCAGACAATCGGCGCAGCAGGCTCTGTTTTAGGACTTCTTGTTATACCGATTCTTTCAAAATGGCTTGACAAAAGAAGAATATACCAGATTTCACTTTCCGCAACGATTCTCGGCTATATTCTGATGTTTGTTTTCGGTCCTGTTTTGAAGATAACAATTGCGCTCGATATTGCTTACATAGTTTCTTCAACGGGAATTGCATCAATGTTTGTTTCCCAAACCGTTTTCCTTGCCGATATAGTTGACTACGGCGAATATAAAAACGGCGAAAGGAATGAAAGCATAACCTTCTCAATGAAGGGTTTTCTTCAGAAAATGGCATACACAATTCAAACAATCATCCTTTTTGGAGGACTTGGGCTTGTTAATTATAACGAACAGATAACAAGCGCAACAAAACAGATAAACGAAACAACAAAGGGCGCAATCGGCTTTATCGCCTTCGGCGCTCCTGCAATCCTCGTTGCACTTTCGTTAATTGTATTCTCAACCAAATTCAAACTCCACGGCAAGCTCGCCGACGAGGTACATGAATTTATAGTAAATAAAAATTAGGCAGGAAACCCGCCTTATTATTCCTATTCATATAAAAAAGCTTTCGGAGAAATCCGAAAGCTTTTTGTTTTATGCCATAAATGACCGGATAACCTTTTCGCATTCAGCTGCGTCCATAATCTTCGGAACGGGATAGCCCGGGTTACCTTCCTTAAGGGCTCTCTTAACAAGGGTTTGCATATCCTCTTCTTTGATGAAATCAAATTTTTCAGGGATATTCATATCCTTGTTCATTCTTCTGATTTCAGCAATGAAAGCCTTGCCCTTTTCCTCAACGCTCATACCATCATTTGTTATTCCGATTAAATCGGCAAGCTTGGCAAGCTGAGGATAAGCTGCGTCACCATACCAATCAAGAACATACGGAAGAATAACGGCGTTTGCAAGACCGTGGGGAGTTCCGTAGAGTCCGCCGAGGTTATGCGCAATTGCATGAACATATCCAACAAATGCACGGGTGAACGCACATCCTGCAAGATATGAGCCTTTGAGCATATTGCCCCTTGCTTCCAAATCCTTTCCGTTTGCATATGCCTTTTCTAAATTCTCGTGGATGAGAACTGTTGCTTCCTCGGCATAGCGAATTGTTGATTTTACGTTGCTCTTTCCGATATATGCCTCAACTGCGTGAGTTAATGCATCCATACCTGTTGTCGATGTTATGTGCGGCGGCAGACCTACGGTTAAAGCCGGGTCAAGCACCGCGTATTTCGGACGGAGACAGATATCGTTGATTGCATTTTTCTCGTGAGTTTCAGGGTCGGTTACAACAGCAGCAACGGTTGTTTCCGAGCCGGTTCCGGCGGTTGTCGGAACTGCGAAGAACGGCGGAAGCTTTTTGAGAACTTTAAGGTAGCCGCGCATATCACGAACAGACTGATTGGGTTTAACAACTCTTGCACCTGCAGCCTTGGCGCAATCCATCGGAGAGCCGCCGCCGAATGCAATAATTCCCTGGCATCCGTTTTGAATATACATATCCTTGCACTCTTCGATGTTCGGAATAGTCGGGTTGGGCTGAACACCGTCGTAAACAACATATTCAATACCTGCTTCATCGAGCTTTTCAAAGAGCGGGTCAAGGAGATGCAAGCCCATAAGTCCTTTATCGGAAACAACAAGCACCTTGCTCAGTCCCTTGCTCTTAATAAACTCGGGAAGCTCAAGCACGCTGTTTGCACCCTCAAGAAGCTCGGGCTCAGACCAGTCCATCAAGCACATAGCAACCTTAAAAACATTTTGATAAATTCTGTACCAAACTTTTTTTAAAGTCCAGAGCATTTCTTTTCCTCCTTTGCAAAAATTATCATTTATATTTTACAGTAATTCCCTTTCTTTTTCAATAGTTATTTGATTTAATTATTGTATAACCAAATATAATTTGATATAATTAATATAATATTTATATCGGAGTGATTTTATGTCTGAAAAACAATGCCTTTTCGGAAATGAGGCGGTATACAGAATACCAAGCCTTGTTAAAGCAGGCAAAACCCTTGTTGCCGTTTGTAACAGGGAAACAAACGATAACGACTACGGTTATATGGAGCTTGTTCGCCGCAGGAGCGAAGACGGAGGTAAAACCTGGGGCGACATTCAGCTGATTGCCGCACCGCCGGCAAGGGAAATAAGCAAGGATTGGAACAGCTCAAAAACCTCATTCTTTATTGACCCCTGTATGTGCGTTGCCGATAACGGCGATATAATCCTTTTAGTCACCTTTTTCCCCGAATCCAAGGGTATAATGGATAAAAAATACCTTGAAAAGAAAACTGCATTTGCCGGCTTTGATTCAAAGCTCTATCCCGTTATTTACGACCGCGACGGTAATTACTACATAATTCTTGATGACGGAAGGGTTTTAACCTCAACAAAATCAAAAACGCCGTTTCACATTGAAGGTCTCGGCGAGCTTTATAAAGACGAGGAATATATCGGAAACATCTATCTCAACGGCGCAATGGGCAAATCCGACAGAGAGCAGAAAACAACCTTCGGCGCACCGCTCAAAGCACCTAAAAGAAGCTATATTTTTATGTTTAAATCCTCTGACGAAGGCAAAACCTGGAGCAAAGGAAAAGACATAACCCGCGACGTTCTTATTGATGAGGACGGAGCATTTCTCGGCATTGCGCCCGGAAGCGCCCTCAAAACAGAAAGCGGAAGAATAATCTTTCCGCTTTACACTCTCAAAAACACAGTCTGCATTTATTCCGACGATAACGGCGAAACCTTCAAGAGAAACAAAAGAACGCCTTACACTGAAAACACGGATGAATGGTGCGCAATCGAAGCGCCCGATTCCTCGATATATTCCTTCGGAAGAGCCTCCTCTTTCGGTAAAACACCGCTGAGCATTTCAAGGGATAACGGAATAACCTTTATAAAGGATAAAAAAATTCCAATCAAGGCCCCAAAATGCCAAAAGAGCGCATTAAGAATTGATAACGAAGTTTTCATTTCCCACCCATCGGGAAAGAAAAGAGAAAACGGTGTTATTTCCAAAGGTGAATTTGCCTTTGATAAAAAGGGCAATTTCAAGAAAATCAACTGGAGCAAAGAGCAGATAAAAATTAACGAAGGCTTTTTCGCCTATTCCTGCCTTACAAGGATTGACAATGAAACAATCGCAATTCTTTATGAAGACGCCCCCAGCGCACACATTGTTTTTGAAAAAATTAAAATCAACAACTAATAACTAAAAAAATAACAGCGGTATATCCGCTGTTATTTTTTCTTTGTTTTTTCATCATATATATCTGCAACCTCATTAACATCTCCCTGAGCGATAATATTGCCCTTTTCAAGAAGAATTGCCTTATTGCAGATTGCTTTAACCTGCTCAATATTGTGGGATACGAAAAGAACGGTTACTCCGTCGTCAAACATTGACTGAACCTTTGCAAGGCTCTTTTTCCTGAACTTTGCGTCGCCTACCGAAAGAACCTCGTCAAGAATAAGAATATCGGGGTTAACTGCAGTTGCAATAGAGAAGCCGAGTCTTGCTCTCATTCCCGAGGAATAGTTCTTAACGGGAACTTCAATGAAATGTCCGAGCTCGGAAAAAGCGATAATATCTTCAATTTT